>NZ_JASVEJ010000031.1:0-45661 GCF_030285425.1 Geitlerinema calcuttense NRMC-F 0142
TTGATTTCTCAATCATCGGGGCGGCGCGGTCGCAGGCGGCGAGCAGATTTTCAAGCATGGGAATCATCTCCGCGGGCAGACGGGCTCGAACCCCGTCCGAAATCACGGAGACTTTTTCGGGCGAGGGCGCCGGCGCGGAGAATCGGCCCGGAATCTCCAGGAGATTGAAGGTCAGCGAAGCAATTTGCTCCAGCGAGGCGGCCTGTTGAATGCGGGTGTCCAGATCGTGGCTGAATGACTGGAGCCGGAGAGGGTCTTGCAAAATGCGACGAACCGGGCGAAGAACGTGATCGGAATCGGCCACATCTTTTTTCGACGACAAATCCTGGCGCGTCAGTTTGTTTGCCGAAAGAGCCAGATCAAGGGGGGAGCCGGGGGGTGGCGCGGCAAAGAGGGCATTCCCGAAAAGAAAAAGAATGCAGAGAATTTTTAATGACGAAAACGGAACTTTGAATATCATGACGGTTTCAAGACTTTTCCCAGCTTATGATTGAATACAAAGATTACTATCAAATTCTCGGGGTGGCGAAATCCGCCAGCGCGGACGAAGATCAAGAAGGCATTCCGCAAACTCGCCCGGCAATATCACCCCGATGTCGCCAAGGACAAAAAGGCCGCCGAGGAGAAATTCAAGGAAATCAATGAAGCTTACGAGGTTTTGAGCGATCCGGACAAACGCCAGAAATACGACACCCTCGGGCCGGATTGGCAAAGCGGGGGAATGGGTGGTTTTGGCGGAGCCGGGGGTTTTGGCGGCATGGGCGCAGGCCGGGGTGGAGGCCGCACCGCACGGGGCCCCGGGGGATATGAATATCATTTTAATGGAACGGGATTCAGCGACTTTTTCGAGCAGATGTTCGGTGGACGGCGTGGGGGGAGCGCGGGCGGATTTTCCGGGTTCAATGACTACGGAGAGGAGGGGGATTTGGAGGGCGGTTACTCCGCAGAAGGCAATGACATCGAGGGCGACATCATGGTCACTCTGGAGGAGGCCATGGACGGCTCAGAGCGATTGGTCAAGGTTCAGAAAACCGATCCCCGGACGGGGGAGAGTTTTCCCGAGACATTTCAGGTGAAAATCCCACCCGGTGTGAAAGAGGGCCAGCGCATTCGTCTGGCCGGGCAGGGGGGCAAAGGCATCGGGCGTGGCAAATCCGGTGATCTCTATCTGCGGGTTCGTTTTACAAAGCACCCCGACTACCGTGTGCAGGATGCGGATATTTATTATGACTGCGAGGTCATGCCCTGGCTGGCGGTTCTCGGCGGGGAAATGGAGATTCCCCTCGTCAAAGGGCGTGTGTCACTCAAGATTCCCGCCGGAGCGCAACAAGGCCAGAAATTGCGGTTGCGAGGCAAAGGACTGCCCAAGGGCAAAGGGGAAACAGGCGATTTCTATGTGGTCATCGACATTCAGTCGCCGCGCACTGCCACGCCGGAACAGGCCGCGCTCTGGATCAAATTGCGCGAGAGTTATGAATCCAGTGGGAAGGAGTGAGAGAGATATGCCAGCCCCGAAAAAATCTGTCACGATTCGCAAGCTCAAAGTGATCAATGCCAAGACAGGAGCCGCATATTCCATTGACCGAATCACTGAAACGGCGGGTGTCAGCCGTCGGCTCGTGCTGGATCTTTGCCAATGGCGGGTGATCGAACCTGTCAAAGGGCGGACACCGGAAACTTACCGGTTTTCCGAAGAGGCCATTTACCGGATTCGTCGTGCGGACAGGCTGATTCGGGCCCACAGCCTGAAAGCCTCCGCCGCCCGGATTCTCCTCCATCTCATCGAGGAGAATGAACGCCTCCGTCACGAATTGCGCTTCTGGCGGGGATGAAAGAAAAAAGACACTTTGGATTGATCCCCGGGCAAATTGTGCGGGAGAAATGGTCGGGAGGCTGATGAGTGGGTCAATCTCCCCCTCCATCACCGCCTCCGTCTCCTCCACCATCTCCATCGGCGCCAGTACTCTCGGCGGATTGAAAATCAACAGAAAACATGTTTTCCGAAGAAATTATGCCGACAGAGTGCTCAAGCTTTGGCAGGGAGGTTTCCCACAGAATTGATCCGGTTCCCTTATCCAGGTGATACAGGTTGCCATACGCGAAGGCATAGAGGCTTTGTTTGTCATGGAAGAGGGTGACAAAGTTCTTGCCGGATTTGAACCAACCTTTTTTGAGCTCCGTTTCCCAGAGAATGGCTCCAGAACGGCGATCAAGAGCATAGACCAGTCCGTTCCCACCAATGAAAAGTTTGTTGTGATTCATAGGGTCAGTTGGGGGTTGGTTATTATTCTGAGGAGAAGTTGATTCGAGAACAAGGGCGAATTTTAAATCACACGCATGGCTTGACAGAAAGCAAAAGCGGGGCAAATTGCGGCTGATTAACCCTCCACCCATTGAAAAAATATGTCCACCACTCAAAAATCCGCATCGAAAAAAATTGCCACCAAAAAATCCACTGCCACCGTGGAAACACTTCTCAAGGAGGGGCAAATCGCTCCGGCATTTCAATCAGTGGATGAGACGGATTCATCAGTGGCCTTGAAAGATTACAAGGGCAAAAAGGTCGTGCTCTATTTTTATCCGAAAGACGACACGCCGGGATGCACCACAGAGGCTTGCGCCTTTCGTGACGGATTTTCTGACATTCGCAAAAAAGGGGCGGTGATCCTCGGGGTCAGTCCTGACTCGGTGAAATCGCACTTGAAATTCAAGGACAAACACGGGTTGCCCTTTGCGCTCATTGCCGACGAGGACAAATCCATCTGCCAAGCCTACGGTGTGTGGAAGGAAAAAAGCATGTATGGCCGCAAATATATGGGTGTTGAAAGAACGACATTCCTGATTGATGAGAAAGGCCGCATCACAAAAATCTTCCCCAAGGTCAGTGTGACAGGACATTTTGAAGAGGTTCTGGAAAACCTTTGATCTTCAAAAAATGTTAAATGTTTAACTTGATTTTTGTCGCACGCCTGAGATAGCTCGTTTTCAATATGAGCAAACAAGCAAAATTAAAAGGCGTTATCATCGGAGTCGGCAAAGCGGTCAACAGTGGAGCCAAAGGCGGGGGGCATCAGATTGGTTATATGCATGGGAAGGCACTCAAGGCGCACAACACGATTCAACTTGTCGCGGGTGCGGACATCAGTGCCGAAAATCTCAAGGCTTTTCAGGATAAATTTGAGGTTCCAGGAGGATACACTGACTATCGTGAGATGTTGGCCAAGGAAAAGCCTGATGTCGTCGCCATTTGCACCTACATGGGGCTCCATCGCCAGATGATCGAGGACAGCATCGCCGCCGGGGTGAAAATGATTTGTTGCGAAAAACCATTCGTGAATTCGATTGCGGACATTCGTGCCATCGAAAAGCTCGCTGAGGACAACCATGTCAAAATCGTGATTGCTCACATTCGCCGTTATTTCAAAGTTTTTCAAAAAGCGAGGGATATTTTCCAGAGCGGGATCATGGGCAAACCCTATGCTTGCATCGCTGGAATCGATGGATGGGACTTGAGTGAATGGGGTGGGCATTGGATTGATATGTTCCGTTTTTTCAATAATGACATTCCCGTTCGGCATGTTTTTGGTCAGGTGCGCACGCGCGATTTGCGCGGATATGGCCATGCCATGGAGGATCATGCGATTGCCTATTTCGAGTTTGAGAATGGATGCCGTGGAATTCTCGACGGTGGGCGTCAGATGTCGGATGGATTGATGACACTGATTGGTTCGGAGGGAATGATGAAAATTCACAACGAAAACTCGATGGAATGGATGACTCCCAAAGGACGGGAGACCTATTCCCATGAATGGATCGAGAACGGGCTGGATCCCTATGCTGTGGCATGGGATCGGATGTATACTGACCTGGTGGAGTGGCACAAAGGCGGGGCTATGCCGATTCTGGGACTGCCCACCACGGCGAAATCCTGCGAAACCACATTGGCAGCCTACCTCTCAGCCGTTCGAACCGACCGGGTGGACATTCCGGCTCACTCTGACAGTCTTGAGTTCCCTGTGGAAATTCTCGCCCGCCGTCAAAAAGAAAAAGCATAATCCTATGATCACACTTTATCAAAATTCCCAGGATGTGATTTTCTCCTGTGGAGGACAGGTTGCGGGTCTTTACAAATACACCGACGCCTATAAGCCATTCATTCACCCGTTGAATTCCCCCCGCGGGCATTGTGTGACTGTGGCTTCCCCTTATGACCACAAACATCACAAAGGTCTCATGTATGCGCTGCGTGAGGAAAAAATGAATTTCTGGGAGGAGTTTGAAATCACCCCGGATGAGAAAGTCGGACGCCAACGGCATGACGCATTCGTGCAAATGATCGAAAGCGGCAAGCGGGCGGGATTTGTGGAGAAATTGACTTGGCTGCCAGCGGCGGGAGGAGCCGAGTATTTTAAGGAGGAACGCTCCATTTTCTGTGAATATGACGGAACCCGCTCGGCATTTGTCTGGACTTGGAAGACGGAACTGACCGCTCTCCGTTCCATGAAGCTCATCAAGAGCAACTGGAGCGAACCCCTTCCTGATGGCCGCCGGATCAATTATCACGGCTTGGCCGTGAGGTTCGGTTGGAATTTCGTCGGCTCCATGGGATGGAATACCCTGAAGCTCAACGGCAAAATCATTCCCATGGCCGAAGGAATGGGAGCCAGTGCGCGCAGTGTGGAACTGATCGGGAATTTTGACGGACAACATCCCGTTCCCAAGGTTTCAGTCAAAATGGAAAATGCGCGCGGTTACACAGTTTATGTGCGCGATTTGCCGTTTCCCTTCTACGGACTTGGGCCGACCAATGAGCATGATCTTTTGTTGAAAGAAGGTGACCGGATCGAGGACACCCACACCGTTACGGTGCAGGACATGTGAGGGGATTATTTTGCCCTGCGCCCGAAAAGGGCGGTTCCGATCCTGACAATCGTCGCACCTTCCTCAATGGCAGGGACAAAGTCCCCGCTCATGCCCATGGACAGAACCGGCAATTTGTATCCCAGACTGGACTCCAGACCGTCGCGCAAATTGCGCAGGCGGGCGAAGTGGGGCCGGGCTTTTTCGGGGTCGTCAGAGTGGGGAGCCATGCACATCAGCCCGTGGAGTTCGAGATGGGTGAGGGAATTCACCTCGACGGCCAAAGCCTCCAGCGCATCGGGTTTGACGCCGAATTTGCTGGCTTCACCGGCGACATTGACCTCGATGAGGATTTTTTGAATTTTTGACTGTTTCCCGGCCTGCTTTTGAATTTCTGCGGCCAGCGGGGCTGAATCGACTGAATGGATCAGTGACGCAAATTGCACCGCGTCACGGGCTTTATTGCTCTGGAGATGGCCAATCATGTGCCATGAAACCGCCGAAGGGAGCAGGGGAGCCTTTGCCTTGAGTTCCTGAACCTTGTTCTCCCCAAATTCCCGCAGACCTGAGGCCCAAGCCTCTTGAATCATTTCCAGTGAGACTTTTTTCGTGACACCCAGAAGAAGAATCTCATCAGTGTTGCGCCCCGCCCGGGCCGCCGCCTGCGCAATTTGCTCCCGAATGATTCCAAGCTGTTGGTGGAAATGATCGCTCATGGTGCGGGGATGATAATCCATCCACGAGACCCGCGTGAAGCAAAGAATTGCGCAAAGCCCTTGATTTCGCTGCAAAGCCTTTTTAATGTCCGGGCACGATGTTTTTCTTTGCCACCACACAACCAGATGCGCCTGCGCCGTCCAGCCCGTCGGAATCCGCCAGCACGACGGAATTCAGTGTCGTGGGGGAAATCAGCGAGGCGGCGCGGGAATTTGACCGCGCATTGGAGACCCTGCGCACGATTACCAGTCTGGAAGCGTGGATCGGATTCGGCTCACTGGTTCTGCTTGGGCTGATTCTGGCCCTGTTGATCAACCGCCTCCTGCATTGGAAAGCCTCCTCAATCGCAAAAAAGAATCCTGAATCGATTATCAAAGACATTTTGCAAATGGTTCAGGCCCCACTGGGCATATTTATTTTCACCTATTTCCTGAGCATGGGGGTGGACGTGCTGAAGCTTCCCGGCTGGCTATGGATGCGGGTTCATTACACCTTCATGCCGATGCTCTACGCCATCGCGATTGTCTTTTTTCTTTTTCGGCTCACGGAGCTGGGTGCGCGTCTGCTTCACCGGCGTTACCAAGTCGCTGACACGGAAGTGGATGAATACCTGCTCCGGCTCTTGGTCAAGCTGGTGAAATTGGTCATCGTTTTGATGGCACTGCTCTTTTTTATCGACTCGCTCGTGGGACTGGGAAAAATCATTCCGTTGCTGGCGGGGTTGGGCTTTCTCGGGGCGGCGCTGGCTCTGGCGGCCCAGCACACTTTGGCCAATGTTTTTGCCGCTTTGTCCTTGGTGCTGGACAAGGTTTTCAAAATGGGGGATCGCATTCGATTTGAAAATTACGATGGATTCGTCATCAAAATGGGATTGCGCAGCACCAAACTCATTTCCATGAGCGGGGAAATCATCACCCTGCCCAACCGCGAACTCGCCGAGAAACAGGTTCGCAACCTCTCGTCCAAGGGGCAAACGCTCACGGAGATTTTTGTCCGGCTGCCCTACCAAACCGCCCGTGCCCGCATCGAGGAGGCCATCGCGATCCTCAATGGTCTGCACGAGTCGAATCCCGCCATCTCCCGGCATACGGTGTCCTTCACGCAAATTGCCCCCTACAGCATCGAAATCGCCTCTTATGTGTGGAGTGGTTATCGCACACCGGGGCAATACAATGAATTCGTCACCGGGGTGAACTCCAAATCAAGGAGGCTTTTGACAAGGCTGGCATGGCATTTGCATTCCCGACACAAACAATAGAAATTCAGCCTCCCCAGGCGCTGAATGACATTTCCAAATAACCTTCAAACCGCGATAAGAGAACACATCTATGGCAAAACAAATTGTTGAAATGAATGTCGAAAAAGTCACTCAGGAGGCTGGTGACACAAAAACTTTCCTGCTCCGCTGGCCGGAAGGCATGGATTATGAGTTTAAGACGGGCCAATTCATCACCATTTATCTGCCTGAAGACCCCAAGACGAAACGGGCTTACTCCCTGTCATCTTGCCAGTATGACCGCGGATTATTTGAAATCAGCGTCAAACGCGCGGGACATTTCGGCGCTTTGCTCAATGAGGTGATTCAAGAAGGATCGAAGCTGATGGTGATCCCCCCGGTGGGAAAATTCAATTTGCCCGAAGACCCGACCCATGATGTCGTCATGATTGCAGGCGGCAGCGGGGTGACCCCATTCCGGGGATTTATCCGCCACATTAACCATGACAAATTGCCCACCCGGGCGGTTTTGCTCTACACCGTGCGCAATCCGCAGGAGATCATCTTTGATGCGGAATTCCACCGGCTGGCTCAGGCAAATCCGAATTTTGAATTCAAAGTGACTTGCACACGGGTCACGGCGGAACATGGTTACACCGGGCCTGAATGGACCGGGCACAAGGGCCGGATCAATGCTGAATGGATCAAGGAACAAATCCGGGATGTGACCAAAACAGTCTTTTACGCCTGCGGCCCGACGGAATTGGTTGTCGCCACGGAAAAACTCGTCGTCGAGGAGCTCGGTGTGCCAAAGGCCCAGATGCGTCTCGAAAAATGGGGTTGATCAGCTTCCCCCATTTTTTGGGATAGAAGCTGTTCTTTGCAATTTGAACTGATCCTTCACCCCGCGCCATTTGCGCGGGGTTTTTGCTGTCGAGGCATTGCGCCATTGGGAGGGAGTTTTTCCGGTGAACTGGCTGAAGATTTTTGAAAAGTGTTGGCTCGATGAAAAACCGGCCTCCAGAGCAATTTGGGTGATGCTCAATCCGGATGTTTTCAGGAGGTGTCCTGAGGCTTCGACCCGTTGTTGGATCAAATATTGGTGGGGAGAAATGCCCAGTTCCCCACTGAAAAGCTCGACCAAGTGATTGGCGGAAACACCACTGAGCCGGGCCAGATCGCTTAACTTCCATTTTTCCGACGGTTGACCTTCCATCAAATGTTTGGCGTGAGCCACAGCGGGGTGATGCGCCGGGACAAGAGGCTTTTCATGAATGGATTGGAAAATGCGTGTGGCCTCCAGAATCAATGATTGCAAGGCGGATCGAATCCCTTCGGTTCGATACGGCAATAAAATCGAAGCCTCTCGAATCAATTGGCGAAAGGGGGGAAGAATCGAGGCGGCATTGTGCGAGCAGAAACAATTCCCCTGACACCAGAACTGATTTAACTCAAACGATGCGCGCGATTCATTTAGAAATTGTGAAACGTCGAGCCCTGCAAAGATGTAATGATGGGATTTTGCAGGACGAATCAGGCGGTGTGGGAAATCAGGGGGGACAGCGAGCAAGCCCCCCGGATTCAAAGCGTATTGTTTCTTTGGCTTGGTTTCCCAAATGGATTGTCCTTCGACTTGAAGATAAAACTCCCACGTGTGGTGCGCATGCCAAGCCACCTCCCAGTCCGCTGGAGCCCACTGTTCCCCAAGGTGGGTCAATGAGGGGACAAGGGGGTCGGGATCGTCACAATGAAATCCGCTGAGCAATTTGCGTGGGCGTAGAAATTTCATGGTTCACCGAAGATTCTATACAAATTTCGGAAAATCTCGAAAGTGGGTATTCCTCTCATTGATTATGATCAGGATCAAAAATCACCTAAAAAACCATATGATTACCCCACGAGAAATTGTTTATCGCACATTGAATTTTGACAACCCGCCCCGCCCCCCGCGTGATATGTGGGACCTGCCATTGAGCCGATGGACTTATCCCGGGGAGTTTGCGGCCCTGCAACGTGATTTTCCGTCTGACATTCAGGTGATATCACCTGTATTTCAAAACCCCTTGAGGGAAAAGGGCGATCCTTATGAGATAGGCATCTACACGGACTCTTGGGGCTGCGATTTTGAGAATATTCAACGGGGAGTCATCGGGGAGGTCAAAAACCCGCCTCTGAAAGACTGGGCCACTGATCGCAATAAAGTCCATATTCCCACTGAGTGGCTGAGTATGGACACAGAACTCATTAATCGGCAGTGCGCCGAAACGAATCGTTTTACCTTGATGGGGCATATCCCCCGGCCTTTTGAGCAGCTCCAATTCATTCGGGGAACCGCTGAGTTGTATATGGATCTCGCCGATCCTCCCACAGAGATGCTCACATTTCTCAAAGAGATGAGGGATTTCTACTGTGAGTATCTCATGCTCTGGGCAAAAACGGATGTGGACGCCCTGTTTTTTATGGATGACTGGGGTTCACAAAAATCATTGCTGATTTCCCCGAAACTTTGGCGTGAGTTCTTTAAACCCATTTACCGGGATTTTGCGCAAATTGCTCATTCCGCCGGAAAAAAAATATTCATGCACTCGGATGGCTGCATTCTCGATATTTACCCTGATCTGGTTGAAATCGGCATCGACGCTCTAAACTCACAGATTTTTGCATGCCCTTTGATCAATTGGAGCAATTTGCCGGGAAAATCACTTTTTGGGGGGGAGATCGACCGGCAGGACTTGCTGGTGAATGGCCCCTGTGCGCGCATTGATGAGGCGGTTCGCAAAGTGCATCGTCATCTGTGGAAAAATGGTGGCTGTTTTGCGCATTGCTCTTTTGACGCCGGATCAAAGCCTCCATTTGTCCGTCAGGTTTATGAGTCTTGGAATTCCTTGTTTCCATCCAATTGATGGAAAAAGGTGGTGTCGACAAAGTTATTGGGGGATCAATTCCATGCGACGAATTCTGTTTTTGACTTCTTCAGGAATGGCGGCGGCCAGTTTTCCCCAATGACGCGGAGGGGTTTTCGGGGAACTGATGAATTCAAAGCCTGTTTCGTCATTCCACACAACCGATTTGGACAAAGGGTTATCGAACCCCATCTTTTCACGGAGAGGAATGAATTGTTTCACATACTGGCGGCCAGCTTCATTGTAACCTCCACGCTTCTGGGGAATCCATTTGCTGTAACAATGCTCCATGGCGTCTTTCGGGCCATAATAGATGTAAAAAATCCGTCTTTTTTTGTCGCTCAAATTGCCCGCTGAACCATGAAGGAAAGAGAAAGTGTGCAATAAAATGTCGCCGGCTTTCATTTCCAGAGGAACCGCGCCAAAATCCCGGAACATTTCCTCCTCGCTGAATCGTTTATGGTCGATATGACCGACGAGATGCGTGCCGGGGATGCCCCACAGACAGGCATTCTCAATCGTGGAATCATCAATGTAGATATCAATATCGAAATGCGGAACCGGGTAAGTTTCTTGGAATGAGGGATCAATGTAGGGAGGGTCCTGATGCCATTCGACAGGCACTTTGCTCCGGGGGGATTTGCACACGAAAGAATCATTGAGGGGGAGGAAGGGATGTCCGATACATTGTCCCGCAATGGCCAAGAGGGCGGGATTCACCGTGACCGCCCTGAAAATGTCATTCTTTTCCCACATGAATTCCGTGCGGAAGTATGTGTCCACCCCCTCAATTTCGCGATACATGTGATGATTCCCATTTCTGGCGATGCCGTCAGCCTCGACTTGGTCAGCAGCTTCTTGGAGGAGGGTGAGTTCACGTCCCTTGATGACATTCCTGACGACGAGGAATCCATCACGGTGAAATTGGTCGATTTGATCCTGTGTAAGCATGGATGTGACTTTGCCGACTTCTGCCGGCATTTGCTTTCAAGTTGATTCACCGGTAAATTTTGAACATGATCAATGTTTATGAAAAAGAAGTCATCTCCACCAGCCACTTTGATTTGTTTAACGAATCCAAAAGTGCCGGGATTTGCGGAGTTCGGTTCTTGGACCAAGGATAAAAGGCAACCTTTGGAGTATCACCGCAACAAGGGGGTTGAAATTGTTCTCGTCACAAAAGGTCATGTTTGCTGGCAAATCAATGGACGCGAGTGCCGTGTGAAGTCCGGGGAAGTCTTTTGGAGTTTTCCGTGGGAGATTCACGGAAGCCCTGACGGGATGGATGCGGCGTTTGAGTGTTTATTTGTTATTTTTCGTTCAGCAAATGGTCGGGGGAAAAAGGGAAATGAGAATTTGTTCCATCCGGCATTTGAACTGGAGAAGTCATTGATTCGCCGGTTGTTTCAGGTTTTGAACAAGGCTCAAGAACGGGTTTTTAAGGCTTCCGGTTTGTTAAAAGAGTTGACCATCAGAACTGTCGAGGAGCTTTCCAAAATGCAAGCGGCCCATCCGCACAAGGCTCACGCAATGGGCAAAGTTCTTCTTTTGGACATCCTTGACACACTTGAGACGAGGGAAAAGATGCGTCCGTCGGCAGCTCATCCCGGCCACGTGCCTTTGAAAGTCAGGAACCTGGTGGATCGCCTCAATGAAAGTCCCCATCATCCCTGGAGCCTCCAAGAAATGAGCGGGGTTTGCGGGCTGAAGAGAACAATGTTCACCGACTATTTCATTCGCCTGACCGGAGACAGTCCCATGATGTGGTTGAATCGGGTTCGTGTCAGAAAGGCGAGGGAACGGCTCGCTCAGGAGACTTCCCCGTCAATGACTGACATTGCATTGGATTGCGGATTTTCTTCCAGTCAGTATTTTGCGAAAGTTTTCAAAGATTACACGGGAATGACCCCGACAGATTACTCTCACTCATTTAAAAAGAAATGAGAGTGAAATGTCCCCCCTCAGGGCAAAGACAGAGGAAAAACCTTCTCGATTTTGGCAATGGCCTCGTGTGCATCTTTCTCAGTGTCATAGTCAGGCAAACGCACGCACAGTCCGTCCGGCCCGATTTCTCTGGTGATGGCGATGACCTCTTCAGCGGAGGACAAATGCAGATACAGACAGAGCCCTTTGGAGCGAATGCGCTTAAAAGCACTGATCCACTCCATGGGACGTTTGGCCGCTTCAATCTCGGGATTCCACTGAATGCCTGTCAATGCTGGAACTGTGGCGAGTAAATCGAGGAAACGCAATTGCCCGGTTCCGTCCATATGATAGAGGGATGAATCCAAGCGGGATGTCGTGAGGTGCAGATCCGGAATGACAAATTGCTCGAAATCTTTTGGTGAAAGCATCACGGCAAAATCACATTGGACAGACTCGGACTTTCCGGGGTAAAGCGGCCCGAAAAAACAAACGGAATCCCCGTTCCCTCCACATTGGTTTTTCAGGAATCCATGGAAATGATCGTAAATATCGCTGAAGAGGGCATTCAATGCCGCGCTTCCATTCCGAATGATGTCTGGTTTCTCCCTGAGTCCAAGACACAATTCCTCGACACCCATGAAGAGAGACAGGGTCGTCAGGCCATCA
Organism: Geitlerinema calcuttense NRMC-F 0142; assembly: GCF_030285425.1. Classification (NCBI taxonomy): domain Bacteria; kingdom Bacillati; phylum Cyanobacteriota; class Cyanophyceae; order Geitlerinematales; family Geitlerinemataceae; genus Geitlerinema; species Geitlerinema calcuttense. The sequence continues at coordinate 12,289 of NZ_JASVEJ010000031.1, forward strand.
ATCATGACTGGAGCGGAGAGGAATCCCTCGCCGCGAACCGCTTCCATCCCGGCCCGATAGCAAGTTTCGAGCCGTTTGATGATCTCCTTCCCAGGATCGAAGACAGGAAGAGGACGATCAAGGATGTCCGGCATGGGTTTGATCCAAGCGGAGTCATGATAGTCGTAATCCCCTCCCGCGATGACGGGCAATGTCGCCAGGCACGAACCCCACGTCAACTGATGCCCCGGCATGGCTTCGGCCAGATAAACTTTTGAGCGTGTCCAATATCGCACGAGTCGCGCATGATATTCTGGATCGAGGTCATATGCCCTGCGTTGAGGCGCTGGGATTTCAGGGTTTTCTTCGGAATATCTTCCATTCCGGGCTTTCACCAATAGGGCTGGGCGTCCATAACTCTCTCCTTGCCAGAATGCGTCCATGATTTGCCGTGTTCTGCTCTCATCGGATTTGACCGAGTCATTTTGCGGCATGATGTGTGTCTCCTTTTCCAAGGGCATTGGGGGATGCTGGACAAAAGGATAGGGGAGAAACCAAAAAAAAGCTTTCAGGTTTCACCAACGGTAATTTTTGAACAAAAAAAGCGGCATGATGTCATGCCGCTTAACAGGGAAGAAAACAAACTTTCGGATCAAAACTCAATGCGCAGGAAAACAAGACCGGGGACGCGGTTGTATTTTTCGCTTTCCCAATTCCGATACATGCCCCAGTTGTCGAACTCCGCTTCGGTGATGTAACCGTCCTTGTCCGCGTCAATGTCCCAGAAAAATTGAACAAGGGGACCGCGGGGAGTCTCGAAATCGCGCGCTTCGGAACGGGTCAGACGGCCATCGCTGTCCCGATCAATTTGCTCGAATTGAATCGTGGCCCGAGTGGGTTCGGAATTTTGCTGGGCTGAGGCATGATTGGACAGAAAGCAAATGGCTCCGACACAAACAGCCGCCAGATTGAAAAATGTTTTAGTCATGGAATCAGTATAAATGCCTTTGAGCATTTCTTCAAGCGCATTGTCCAGAACTCTTTAGAAGGAGATGGACATCACAGGCAGTCCTTGGCCCTCAGGGTCAAAGGAGGTGTCCCCGGCCCAACTGTCGTATTCCGCCTGATTGACCCAGTTATCCTTCGGGGCATTTTCGGAGATGCCGTGAAAGAGGGTTTTCACATCAGGGCTCTTTTTGGCGGCTTGCTCCAATTCATCCGGAGTGATGACTCCATCCTTATTTTTGTCGATGTCCGGATGTTTGAGTGTTGCCTTGGCCGCGCCGGCGTGGGCGGGATTTTCCTGATGAATCTGCTCCACTTCCTTCTTTGTGATTTTTCCGTCCCCATCGACATCATAATAGGTGAAAACCTCCCGAGCGTGATGGGTGGCAAATTCCTCATGGCTGACCTTCCCATCCTGATTGGCGTCAACGGTCGGCTCCGGCGCGGCGGGTTCGGATGATTCAGAGGCGGTGAGGTGGGCGATGAATAAACCCGCACAAACAATCAGGGCAATTTGTTTCATAAGCACACAAGCTAACGGCGCACCGCCCCCCTTTGTCAAGTGCGCGCTTTGTCGGCCAGTCCACTGAGTCCGGGCAGGCCGTCAATGCTGGTCACGTTGTTTTCGCAACGATACTCGTAAAGTCCCTCCGCGCCGCGTTTGCGGGCGTATTCGTCGAGCACTGTGCGGTCCGCTTTGAATTCATACAGAGGCACTTGGAATCCGCACGAGGAGGAAATGCGATCCACTTGGATTCGAATGATGGATCGGGAACCGATATTCGGCGGGAAAAGCGGGAGCAATTTGCCAAAGTCGGGGTGGTCGGGCAGGAGAAATTCCCCCCGTCCGTGGAGACGAACAATTCGAGGCCCGCCCTCGAATGCGCACAGCATGATGACTATGCGTCCATTCTCGCGCAGATGCGAGATGGTTTCCACCCCGCTGCCGGTGAAATCGTGGTAGGCTACCGTCAGTGGCCCGAGCACCCGCAGGGAATCCCCGCCTTTGGGGGAAAGATTCACATGCCCCTCCGGGGAGAGGGGAGCCGTGGCGACAAAAAACATTTTCTGTTTTTCGATCCATGCTTTCAAGTCGTCATCGATTTGCGGAAGTGTTTTGCCCATGACAAATGAATGGCAAATTTTCCCATAAAACACAAATCGGAAATCTTTTCCCTTTGGCCAGACGACTTTCCAAATCCTGACCTTTGCCCGCTTCGTTCACAGTAATGGATTACAGCCGCGCAGTTGGCAAAACATCGGGCATAGGGTTTCTCGCAAAGGCCGCAATGTTTCGCAAAGGGGAATCGATCCACAGATTACACCGATTCACACAGATTTTTTCCAACTGGAGGGATCATGCTCCAGATTGTCCCATTCTTTCTAAGGCTTGGGGAACGCACGTGTGCCCGCGCTTTCCAGAGGGTTTCCATGCCCGAAGGAACATGGGCAGAGAAAATGGGACGGGCAGGAGCCCATCCCTCCAATGGTATGGATTGGACAGGCAAGCACCAGGATGCCGCTTCCACTTTGTCCCCGCGCAAATTGCTCCTGCCCCAATAAAAACCCCCGCCGAAATGAATCGGGCGGGGGGAGTGTGAAAAATCAAACTCTGACAGGAGGAAATCAACCTCCGACTTCGGCGCGTGCATCGGCGGCGAGGGCGGTGGAGAGGTAGCGTTCCCCGGTGGAGCAACCGATGGTGACGATCAATTTTCCTTTGTTCTCCGGGCGTTTGGCGACTTCGAGGGCGGCGACGACATTCGCGCCCGTGGAGATGCCCACCAGCAGACCTTCCTCTTTGGCGAGGCGGCGGGCCATGGCGAAAGCGTCGTCATTGGAAACCGTGATGACCTCATCGACGATATTCAGGTGCAAATTGTCCGGAACGAATCCCGCGCCTGTGCCTTGGATTTTGTGCGGGCCGGGTTTGACAGGTTCGCCGTTGCGCGTCTGAGTGATGACCGGGGAATCCTTCGGCTCCACGGCGATGGCTTTAAAGTCGGGTTTGCGTTTTTTGATGACCTCGGCGACCCCGGTGATTGTTCCTCCGGTTCCAACCGCTGAAACCAAAATGTCCACTTTACCGTCCGTATCCGCCCAGATTTCCTCAGCGGTGGTTTTTTGATGAATTTCCGGGTTGGCCGCGTTTTTGAATTGTTGGGGAATCCATGAGTTTGGATTTTCCTTGTGGAGCGCTTCGGCCTTGGCAATGGCGCCTTTCATTCCCTCAGCGGCGGGGGTGAGAACCAGCTTCGCTCCCAGCATGGCCAGAAGAACACGGCGTTCAATCGACATTGTTTCAGGCATGGTCAAAATGATTTTGTATCCTTTGGCGGCTGCCACAAAGGCCAGCGCGATGCCGGTATTGCCCGAGGTCGGCTCAATGATGAGGGTGTCTTTTTTGAGGATGCCCTTTTTCTCGGCGTCCTCGATCATGGCCGCGCCAATACGGTCTTTGACACTGCCAAGGGGGTTGAAAAATTCGGCCTTGATGGCGACGGTTGCTCCCGCGCCCTCAGTGACACGGTTGAGTTTAATCAGGGGCGTGCGCCCGATGGTTTCGATGACGTTATTATAGATGGGCATAAGCGGATTGTGGTTTTAAAGGTTGATTGATTGAGTGAAACTTAGTTTAAACATGCCCCAACCACAAACCAAGCTTTTTAGAAAAAATGCAAAAACAAGACTCTGTCACTAGGAATTCCCGCCCCGCCAAAGCCGTCATTCTCGCCGCCGGCAAGGGCACACGCATGGGTGAACTCACCAAAGACCTGCCAAAACCCATGGTCGAGGTGAATGGAAAACCGGTTCTCCAACATATTATCGAAGGATTGCGGGACTCCGGCGTGAAAGAGATTTTTATCATCACCGGGTATTGCGCCGAGGTGATCGAGAATTTTTTCCGCGATGGAAAAGATTTTGGTGTGTCGGTCACTTACGGACGCCAAGTGGTTCAAGACGGAACGGGCAAAGCCCCCGAAATCGCCAAGGAATGGGTGGGCAATGATCATTTTTTGATGACCTATGGCGACATTCTTGTTTCCCGTGACAATTACAATGGCATGCTCGAGGCCTATGCAAATTGCGCGGAGCCTTTGGAATCCCTGATCACTGTCAAACGTGGTGAGGATGTCAAAAAAGGGGCTGTGGTGATTTTTAATGAAAAATTTCTCCTGACCGATCTCGTGGAAAAGCCCAATGACGAGCAACTGGCCCAGCTGGAGGCCCAAGGAAAACTCGGTGCCGGAAAACCCATCTGGTATAACGCAGGGGTCTATCTTTTCTCACCGGGAATCTTCTCGCACACAGCAAAACTGGAAAAATCACCCCGAGGTGAATACGAGCTTCCTGATGCGATCCGGGGCATTGTCGCCACCCATGGCAATGTGCTTGGCTACGAACTCCAAGGGCAGTGGGTCGATGTCCGTGATCCGGGGGTTCTGCAAGAAGTCCAAGGCATCAAATTGTAAGTCCCTGACTGATTTTGCGCCCGAATCGCAATCAGAACATTTTAATGTAGGATTTCTGCTTGAGGCGGTCGATCCATTTGCGTTGTTGATCCAAGCGTTGTTCCTGCAAGATTTGTCCCTCAATTTGGAGGCGCACTTCCTCCAGAGATTGAGTGCCGCCCTTTTTGAAATTTTCGATCTGAATAATATAGTAGCCCTCATCCAGATCAATGACATGACTGATCTGCCCCGGCCTGAGACGAAAGGCCACATCGGAGATTTCTTTGCGCAGGGTATTCTTGTCCACCCAGCCCCAGTCGCCGCCATCATTGCGTTTTGAATCCTCTGAATATGCCTGAGCCAGACTTGAAAAATCGGAGCCGGTATTTAGCTTTTTAAGAATCTCCTGCGCGAGCACCAACTGGGGATCTTTTTCAACAATTTCGCCGTCGGACGTTTTGAATTCCTCCTTAAAAAGCCCCTTCCGCAGAAAAATCATGCGCAATTTGATCTGGTCTGGCGTGACGAATTGATCAATATTCTCCTGATAATACGCCTCCACCTTGAAAGGGGAGACAAAATTTCCCGCATCGGTATTCTGTTGGCGCATGGCCTGAACAATCAGGTTTTTTTCATGTCTTCCCGAAATTCCTGCATCGACAAGCCTTGGGCCTCAAGGGTTTTGATAAATGCGGCACGGTTCCCGTCAAATTGCTGCTCGATTGTTTCCCTGAGTCGGGCCTCCACATAACGATCGGGCAGATCAAACCCTTGCTTTTTAAATTCCTGCAAAATCAATTCCCGTTCAATCAAGGCATTCAAGGCCTCCAAACGAAGGGCTTTGACGCGCTTGACCATCTCGTCGGGGTTGTCGCGGAGAGCGTCCCGGAGAGCTTGTTCCTGGCGATCCACCTGTTGTTTGACCTGGGAAAAGGTGATGACCGAGTCATTGACGATGGCGGCGATCCCATCGACGACATCTTGGGCGCGCAGACTGGCATTGAGGCAAATCCCCACCAAAATCAGGGCTGCACCCTTGAAGATAGACTTAAAAAGATCATCCATGTCGCGGGTTAAACCCCTCTGTCGATGTGAAAGTTTCGTTTGCAAGTGGTCAATAGTGGCAAAAGAGTTCGAAATTTCAATACCGGAAAGCAAATTCTCAGGTTTCCGCTATTTTTTACTTGAATCGATAAAGTCAATGATTTCCCGGATGCGGTCGGGGGTTCGATCCGCCGTGAGCCGGGGGAATTTGTTTCCATCCATGAGAAAGTCACCAGCCCGCTTGGCGATGATCTTGCCTTCCTTGACGAGCAATTCGCTCAGGCGGCGCTCCGCACACAAAATTTTCAGCTCAGTCAGAAGCCCAAGATTCCTCACCTCCGAAGGACATTTGCCGTAACGATCCCGGATTTCGGCGAGCAAATTGTTCACATCCTGGCCGTTGAGCGCCTCCGCAAACCTCCGGTAAAGCGTGACCCGTTCAGCTGTGTCCTCGACATACTTGCGTGGAATCCATGCGTTGAAAGCAAATTTGTCCGAGTAAGCCGCCGCAGACTCGTCCTCCTCAGTCACCATAAAATCAATGCGGATCGGCACATCCTGACGAAGCGGGGGAGCCTCGCCCCGGAGCTGGGCCACGGTGGTTTTGAGCAGGTGACAGTAGAGGTCGAATCCAATTGCCGCGATGTGGCCGCTTTGTTCAGTGCCGAGCAAATTGCCCGAGCCGCGAATCTCGAGGTCGCGCATGGCGATTTTGAAACCGCTGCCCAGCTGGCTGTATTGTTTGATGGAACCGACCCGTTTTCGGGCGTCGGCCTGGAGCATGAGATGGCGCGGCAGGAGCAAATAAGCATGGGCTTTGGTCGCCGAACGCCCCACGCGCCCGCGCAATTGGTAAAGGTCAGCCAGACCGAACCGGTCGGCGCGGTCGATGATGATGGTGTTCGCATTGGGAATGTCGATGCCGCTTTCGATAATGGTTGTCGAAACCAGCACATCCGTTTTGCCCTCGATGAAATGTTTCATCACGGTTTCGAGCTCCTCCTCGTGCATCTGTCCATGGCCGACATCCACGCGGGCGGCGGGGCAGAGTTCCTTGATGCGGTCGCGGACATGGAGGATGTTGTCAATGCGGTTGTGCAGGAAATACACCTGCCCGCCCCGGGCGAGTTCGCGCTCGATGGCCTTGCGAATGATTCTCTCGTCATAGGCCCCGACATAAGTCTCCACAGACTGGCGATTCGTCGGCGGGGTTTCAATCAGGCTCATGTCTTTGACCCCGGCCAGGGACAGATAAAGGGTTCGGGGAATCGGCGTGGCCGACAGCGTGAGCATGTCCACGAGCCGGAAACGGTCCTTGAATTTCTCCTTTTGCCTCACGCCGAAGCGCTGTTCCTCATCAATGACGACCAACCCGAGTTTTTTAAAGTCCACATCCTGTGAAAGAATCCGGTGCGTGCCCACGAGCACATCGACCTGTCCGCCCCGGGTGTCCTCGATGATCTGGCGTTGCTCGGAGGGTTTCTTGAATCGGTTGAGCGCCTCGATCCGTATGGGATAGTCCGCGAACCGTTCTTTGAGCGTGCGATAATGCTGCTCGCTCAAAACCGTCGTGGGCGCGAGGAGAACCGACTGCCGCCCGTCCATCGCGCATTTGAAGACCGCGCGAATCGCCACCTCGGTTTTTCCAAAACCCACGTCACCGCACACCAGGCGGTCCATGGGACGGGCTGACTCCATGTCGCGTTTGCTCTCAATGATGGCCCGCTCCTGATCGGGTGTTTCCTCGTAGAGGAATGAGTCCTCAAATTCCCGCTGCCACTTTGTGTCCGGGCCGAAGCTGTGCCCTTGCAGGGTTTGCCTCTCGGCCTGGACTTTGAGGAGTTTGGCCGCGTAATCCAGCACGGAGCGCTGGGCCGCGATGCGCGCTTTTTCCCAGCGCGCCCCGCCGAGAGTGTCGAGTTTCGGATGACGTTTGCCGACTCCGGTGTATTTGGTGACCAGATAAGCCTGGTCGAGAGGAACAAAGAGTTTCGCGCTCCCGGCAAAGATGATGCAAATGGTCTCTTTTTCCTGTCCCAGCTCACCAGTTTTGACCAGTCCCCCGTAAATGCCGATGCCGTGGCTCAGATGAACCACATAATCGCCTTCGGCCAATTCGCTGAAATCCAGCGCGGAGGTTTGCCCCCGCAATTGCCTGAGTCTTTCGAGCCGGCGCATGCGCCGGACATTTTGATAACGCCCGAAAATCTCCGCATCGGTGAGAACCGCCAGCCGCGCTGAAGGGCAGGAGAATCCATGTGTTACCGGGGCAATTTGCGCGCGCAATTTGCCGGGGGCGGGACGAATGCCGGACTCGTCCAAGATCTCGCCGAGGCGTTGCAATTCCCCGGAGTTATTGCCAAAAATGATGACCTCCCAATCGTCCGCAAGCCAGCCGGAGAGGGTGCGAATGAAGGTTTCGCGGCGTTTCTCCAGCAGGAATTCATCCGCGCCGGTGTCCAGGAGGAAATCATTGTCGTGGAAATGGAATCCTTCCGCTGAATCCACTGGCGCGAATCCCGACTCGCATGTTGTGTCGGGAAGAAACGGGTGCGCTGTCAGAAACATGCGGGGGAACCGCGCAATTTGCGCGGGCAGGAGGCCGAGGGTTTCCATGTCGTCGATGATGACCATTGTCCGGGCAGGGAGGTAATCGGCCAGTGTCGCGGATTGTTCCTCCCCGTCGAATGAGACGAGTGCCAGAGAGACAGAGGAAAGTTTTGTCTGGGAGACTTGCGTGTCCGGGTCGAAGGAACGGATCGATTCGATTTCATCGCCGAAAAATTCCAACCGCACTGGGGCGGGGCAATTCCATGCGTGAATGTCCAGAATGCCTCCGCGCCGCGCCACTTGCCCAGGGTGGGCGACCTTTGTCACGGCCTCGTATCCGTTTTTGATCAGGTCGTCGAGCAGGGTTTGCTGATCGATCCGCTGTCCGGTTTTGAGCCCGAGCAATTTGCTCCGCAGGGATTCGGGCGCCGGAACAAATTGCTCCAGCTTTGGCGGTGGCCACCAGAATCCCATGGGTTTGCCCGGATTTGTCCATCAGGCCTGAGAGCAAGGCCAAGCGTTCGGAGCGCACATCCGAGTCGGCCAGCAGAAAGGGTTCATCCACCCCCGCCTCATCGGTTTCGACGACCTCGGGGTAGAGATTGATTGCGACATTGATTCCACAGGCTTCAAGCAGCCCGGAGAGTTCCGCAGCGAGATATTCCTGCTCCCGCACAGAGGCGGTCAGCACACACAAGGGCCGGTCCGTCCCGGAGCAAATTGCCCCGATGAATGCTGGTTTCGCATGGGGGGAAATTCCCGTCAGGGCAGGGGCATCCCCCGCACCGATGCCGGCAAGAGCCTGCCGGATCACGGGCGTTGACGCAATTTGCTCCAAGAGGGAGGATGCTTTCGTTTCCAAAATCAGAACCGCCCAATCAACCATTTCCACGCCCGTTTGTCAAAGTTCCCTCGGAGGCCGATGGATGCCCGCCGATTTTCGCGGACGATCACAGATTTTGATTGGGGGGTTCATGCTTTCACATGACCCATTTGTAAAAATATTGGAAATGTCAGGAATGGAAAAATATTCAAGGTGGCGCTTGCCCTGGCACTGGAGTGATGTTTACGGTTACTGCGATGGCTGGAATCACCCCCCAAGAAAAGCTCACCATGCTCCAGCGCAATTTGCGCGGGATGGGGAGGGTGTTGATTGCTTATTCCGGGGGAGTGGACAGCGCTTTCCTGCTTAAGGCCGCCCATGACTGTCTCGGGGCAAGTTGCCTCGGTGTGATCGCTGATTCCCCAAGCCTGCCCCGGAGCGAATTGCGCGACGCCGAGCAATTTGCGCGGGAAATCGGGGTGGCGGTGAGGGTGATTCAAACCAATGAAATCAACAATCCTGATTATGCCGCCAATCCCGCCAATCGCTGTTATTTCTGCAAACATGAGCTGTTCGACTCCCTCGCGCAAATTGCGCGGGAGGAAAAGTGGGACACAATCGCTTATGGGGAAATCGCCGATGACGCAGGCGACCATCGGCCCGGAGCCGTCGCCGCCGGGCAATTTGCCATTCGTGCCCCGCTCAAGGAAGCGGGCATGACCAAGGCCGACATTCGGGCGTTGAGCCGGGAATGGGGACTGCCCACAGCGGACAAACCCGCCATGGCCTGCCTCGCTTCCCGCATTCCGCACGGGGAACCCGTCACACCCGAAGTTTTGTCCATGATTGAGCGCGCGGAGGAAAGTCTGCGACGGCTCGGATTTCGGGAATTCCGCATTCGTCACCATCGGATGGACGGGACCGGACTGGCGCTGGCGCGCATTGAATTTGCGCCGGAGGAAATCGCAAAAGCCGCCGCCGAACCCCTTCGCGGGCAAATTGCGCGGGAGATCAAGGCGTGTGGATATGTCTTTGTGGCCGTGGATATTGAGGGGTATCGCCGGGGATCGGTCAATGCCGTTTCCCTGTCCTGACGTGCCACCGGATACGCGAGCTTTTGTTTCATGAGCAAGCATAGGGGGCATTTGCTTTTACCCATCTCAAAAGCGCGGTCTGAACTTTACGACTTTGAATCTCTGGTGATCCAGTAGTTTGGTTTTCGCGAACAATGTGCAATCGCCAAGACCCACAGAGTGTCATTTCGTAATACAAAGGGAATATAGTAGGGGAAAATACGGAGATTAATGCGGCGATAACCCCCGGAACGCATCCTGTATAACTCATGATGTTCGGATAGCCACAGGACACAACGGTTGACTTCATCTTTGAAGCGGTAACCCAGTCCGGCATGGGCATCTTCGTAGTAGGAAATCGCGTCGAGAAACTCATCCCTTGCCTGCGGGACAAAGTTGATATTCATAAATTCAGACGGTTGTCGGCTTCCCTTATGACATCGTCGTGGGGAATTCCCGTCACTGAGCCGCTATCGACAGCCTTGATTCGGGCTTGGATCTCATTTTCCCAGACCTCATCGACTCCCGGATCACCACTCGACTGATCGATTTCCAGCAGAAAACCAGCAAGTGCCACTCTTTGGCGAGGGGGAAGCTGGAGAGCTTCACGAGTGAGTTCTTCAATGCTCGTTTTCATGCCTGTAGTATGACATCATCTCGATTCATCGTCAACGCGGCTTTTTTGACTTTTGGATTGTTCGCCTTGTTCTTGTCGATACTGGTTTTCGAGTGAATCGCGGTGGCATGGGATGATCGCCAATATGCCAGCAAGAACAATCCGATGTGAACGCTCCATGTCATCGAAATGCGTCTGACCTCTGTCTATTGCCGCCTTGATACGGCCAGCAGCAGCCAGAACTAAATCGGAGTCACCATCGGTCTTAAATCCGCCCTGCTCTGGCATCGCCAAAACGGTCAGCGCTGAAAAAGCGTGATTTTCCAATGAAATAAATGAAACTGGGGGTGTAGATATGTCTTTGTTGCCGTGGATATTGAGGGATATCGCCGGGATCGGTCAATGCCGTTTCCCTGTCCTGACGTGTCACCGGATTGTCACACACAGCCCGCGCAAATTGCCCTAGGCTCATGGTCAATGTTGAACCGAAAACATATGAAATATGCCCTGTTGATTTTTGCTTTTGCGGCAATGAATGCTTTTGCCGGGATTGCGCCATTCACGGAACGCCCCCGAATTGATTTTGACGTGGTTTACAAGGAACTCGCCGCGCAAGGCGCTTGGCAGAAACATGCCAAACACAAATGGGTATTTGTCCCCAATGCGCCGGATTCGTGGAAACCCTATCGCAACGGGCAATGGGTTTATTCCAATGCCGGGTGGCTCTGGCGGGGCAAGGAACCGTGGAGCTGGGTGACGGATCATTACGGCGCATGGATTTACGAGGATAAAAAATGGAAGTGGGTGCCGGGGAACAAATGGCATGCGTCCTCGGTGCTGTGGCAGGAGGCGGGTGATTTGCTCGGCTGGCGGCCTGTGATGCTGGATGAATTCCAAGAGGTTTTGGACGGCATGGATGAATTGCGCATTCCGGAGACATGGACAGTCACCCTCCGCACGAATCTCGAACATCCCGTGGATCAATCGCTCATGGTCAATGACGACATGCGGGACGCCTTTCTGCTCAAAGCTGATGCGAGCTATCATGTTTTCAGAAGCTACCGGGAATTCGAGCGCGCCGGGCCTGAACCCGCCAAAATCTGGTATAAAACCGCCGAGCCGCCGATTGTGTATGAGATATTCACCCTCCCGACACCGGACACCGAGCCGCCCCCCGGCGCCCCGTCCAAAAATGTTTACATGTATCGTCCCATTTTTGCCCAGGACAAGGAGGGAATCTTTCGCCGGATCGCTGTGAATGCCGAGGGGCGCAAAACCAATGACCGGGCCAGTGTCTCGCAAGTGCTCACAGGGTTGAGCGAGGAGGAAAAAGCCAAGCTGGAAAAAATTCAACAAATAAGAAATCCCAAAATCGAGGCGGTTCCCGCGGACAATAAACCGGAAAGCGCTTTGCCCGCACCCGATGAGAATGTGAAATCCCCTGCTTCAGAGAGCCAGCCAACGAATACGGGAAGCAGCATCATGCCTTCACGCAGGAGATAGGAGGAGGGGAGTGAAAGACGAAAGTGAAAGGTGCAAAGAGAGAGACTTTCCCCCTGTCACAATTGGATTCAGGCGTGTTTTTGGATTGCTGAATCCTTGAGTGTCGCGATGAAGGGGAGGTTGCGATAGAATCCTTGTAATCCAGACCGTATCCGACGATAAAACGGTCAGGGATGTCGAACCCCACAAAATCCGCTTCGACATGGCGAACCCTTTCCACATTTTTGCGGAGGAGAACGGCGGTTTTAATCTCCCGCGCGCCCCGGATGGAGAGTTCCTCCCTGACTTTTGACAGTGTCAATCCCGTGTCGAGAATGTCGTCGATGATGAGAATGTCCGCGCCCCGGACATCGAAGCTGTCATTGGCAAAAATCGTCACCTCGCCACTGGACTTCAGGCCGCCCTGATAGCTTTGGGCATAGATGCATTCGATGCGCAGGGGCATGTGGATGCGCCGGATCAGGTCGGTGAAAAACATCACACTGCCATTGAGAATGCTCACCACAGTGAGTTTCTGCCCCTTGTATTCCTTTTCAATGGCCTCTCCCATCGACGAAACCGCGGCGAGAATGTCCTTCTCGGGGAAAAGAATCTGGTCGATGTCCTCAAGCATGATTTTTTGGGGGTGGAGATTAGCGCTTTGTCGATGAGGATGATGTGCTCAGATGGGCGCGGACTTTCTGGAGTTCGCGTTTGATCTGAACCGAGACAGAGGATGCGGGCTGGAGGGGAATGGCCCGGCTCCAGAGTTTCACCGCCTCGGGGAGGTCTTTGCGATCCTTGTGCACGAGGCCGGCGTAGTAATAAATGTATTGGAGCATTTCACGGTCATATTGACCGGGGTCCTGGTCGACGATCTCGACGAGTTTGAGAAAATCTTTCTCGGCATCACCTTTTTTGCCGCAGAAAAAAGGGAGATTCCAGTAGTTGATCGCCCGCACAAGCCGGACGTGGGCGTCGTCGGGAACCTGATCCACGGCGGCATCCATGGTTCGTCCGCCTTTTTTGAGGTAGTCGAGGGCTTTCGGGCCGAATCCGATGTCGCGCCCGCGCAGTGTGTAGATGCTGCCCAGATACACCTGAACCATCATATTGTCGGGGGATTGCGCGTGAAGTTTTTCGAGAATTTCCTCGGCTTTGAGAACAGATTTTTTGTCGCCTTTGACCCCCTCGTGATGGAGTTTGATCGCCTCTTCGAGTTCGGCAACAGGGAATGTGGCGACAGCTTCCTGGATTTGTTCCTCCCGGACATCCGGGATATTGGCCTGAAGCGGGAAAGTCAGCAGGAACAAGAGGAGGGCGAGGGGAGCAATTCTCATGATGGCTCCCATTATTGTCCCGGCAACCCCCGGAGCCAAGCTTTTTTCTTGTTTGATTTTCAGGCAGGAAGAATCAAAGAGCCACTTGCGCGGAGGCTGTGGAGGGATATATTGCCCGGTAGTGAAAATTGACTCGCCATTGCCATTCATGGTTCTGACCGGGGTGACCCTCTTTCCCCAGGGGCTTCTGCCGCTCTACATATTCGAGCCGCGTTATCGCAAAATGCTTCAGGAATGTCTCGATGGGGCCAGAATTTTCGGGGTGGTGTCACTGGATCACCTGAGCCAGAATGCCACCGTCTCGGATCAATCGGACATCATTGCCGGGGTGGGATTGATCCGGGCCTGTGTCGGGCAGGAGGACGGCACCAGCCAGCTCATCCTGCAGGGCATTTCCAGGGTTCGCCTCACCCGCTTTGTTCAGACCACCCCGATTCTCGTGTCGGAGGTGGAACCCCTCGCGTCAATAAATTGCGACAATCTCGAGGTGGACGCTTTGGCCGGGCGGCTCCGGGAAATTATTCACGAGATGACCTTTGCCGGTCAAACGATTCCCGCCCATGTGCTGGATTATCTCGACAAAACCCGTGACCCGGACGCGCTTTCGGATTTGATCTCATATTTGATCCTGAAACGGGCGGATTACCGCCGCGACATTCTCCAAACCCTCGACCTCAAAGAGCGTTACCGCAAATTGCTCCACATGGTGCCCGAGGAACTCAAAGTGGTTGGTTTTCCCGAGGATAAGAAGCCGAAGGGGTAGGGAAGAGGGGATGCGTAAAAGTGACAGGATGCCGCTTCTGCGCGTTGCAGAAAATTGTGGAGGATCGACCCCGACCATGGGGAAATGATTCGTGTTTGATTGGGGCCATTCGAGGTTCCATTCTCTGCGGCAATCTGCGGGTGATTCCTTCAGGCGTGGAAGCTGTGAGGATTGCCGGCGTGTGGGGAACCCAACTGCTGGCCTCTGGGATGGAGTGAGTTCGTCGAGGATTTTGTTTGCGTGGATGAAAAATTGTGTTTGTCTCCGGTTCAATCACTTGAGAGGACTCATTTCCCATGAATCAGACAATTTATTATGTGGCATCGAACGGAAACGATTTTTTGGATGGTTTATCCATACATCAGAAATCTGAAAAGTCTGGCCCATTTGCGACACTCAGCCGTGCACGGGAGGCCATTCGACAAGCGCGAAAGAATGGAAATAACGGTTCATTTATCGTTGAAATCAGCGGTGGCGCTTATTTTCTGGATCAGACTTTCACACTCGAACCCCAAGATTCCGGAACGAAAGAAAACCCGGTGATCTACCGGGCGCGCGCCGGGGAGAAGGTTGTCATTTCCGGCGGACGGCGAATCAGGGGATTCCGCGAGACAAAAATCAATGGGGTCGATGGCTGGGTGACGGATTTGCCGGAGGCGATGAATTTCACCCAGCTTTTGTCAATGGACAGCGGGCGAGTCGAACCCGGTTTCCCCATGAGGGATTCCACCGCATTGAATCGTCACGGGTCCTCGCCCATGATCAGGCGGATTGGTACACGCCCGTCATGGAGTTCATTCACAAACCCGGCGACATTGATCCGAACTGGCGCAATTTGCGCGATGTCTCTGTCATCACCCTGAAAAGATGGTTTGAAATCCATGCCCGGATCAAGTCGGTCGATCCTGTGAGTCGTGAGGTGGCTTTGGACGCTCCCCTGACCGAAGGGGGAATTGATTGTGATGGGCAATTTGCGCGCTACTGGGTGGAGAATGTGTTTGAAGTCCTGCGTTTGCCGGGGGAATTCTACCATGACCGCGCCGAGTCGAGGCTTTATTATATTCCGCGCTTTGGTGACCGCATCGACACCGCCGAGGTGATCGCACCGGTTTTGGATCGCCTCGTGGCTGTCGAGGGGAATCCCTTTGGTGAAAAAGTCTCCCATGTGTGGTTTGAAAATCTGGAATTCCGCCACTCGGAATATCGTTACCCGGAGGGTTACCAAGGTTCCGTGCAGGCCGCGCACACCTTGCCGGGCGCCATCACACTCCGGGGGGCGACGAACTGTGTTTTTTACCAGTGCACCGTGGCGCAAATTGCGCAATACGGGATTGAGTTCCGTCTCGGCTGCACACGCAATCAAGTTGTCGCCTGTCACCTCCATGATCTCGGGGGCGGCGGGGTCAAAGTCAATCATGACCGTGGAACCGCCTCCATCTTTCATGAGCCCGCCGTTGAGGTGAGTCGAAAACCCGAGCACGGACTGCTTGTCCCTGAAGGCGCGGACCCGGGCAAATTGCCCCGGCAAAAAGTCACCATCAGTGATTGCCTGATTCATGACGGAGGAAAAATTTATCCCAGCGCGGTGGGAATCTGGATCGGAGACTCGGCGGGAAATCGGATTCGTCACAATGAAATCTGGGGCATGCACTATTCGGGAATCTCTTGCGGGTGGATGTGGTGTTTCCAATACGGAGTCGAGGCGGCGGACAATCTCATCGAGGGAAATCACATTCATCACCTCAATCAAAGTGGACTCCTGTCCGATCTGGCGGGCATTTACACACTGGGCCCGCAGCCCGGCAGTCGGGTGCTGGGCAATTTGATTCACGATGTCCGCACGGCGAATTATGGAAACTGGGGGTTGTATCACGATGGAAGCAGTTCACTCTTCTACGACGAGGGCAATGCCCTCTACCGTTGCGGGTATGGCGGATTTTTCAGCAATGTCGGAAAAAACAATTTGTTGGTCCGAAATATTTTCATCAACGACCAAAGCCCGGACAACCCGGCTTTTGTCGTGGGCGATGACAGTGGACTCCTCACACTGACCGCCCGTGAAAACCTCATGGTCAGCGGCGCGCCTCAGGTGCTTTTTCACACGACTTGGATCGGACATGTGCGATTTGAACGGAATATTTATATGAATCCACACGGGACAGACTTCGGTTTTGTGCAGAGGTCTTTTATCGGGAAAATGTTTTCTTTCGAGGAATGGAATCAGTCTGCTTTTGCGCGGGATGAAAGACTGGCCAAAGGCAGGGTGGAAGGACTGGAAAACGGCACGATTCTCGTCAGTGCCGGTGCGGAATTTCTGGATGAAAAATGGAGGGGGATTCTGGCTCGCCTCGAAAAAACCGGGCCTCGACAGGGTGCCAGCCGCCCGGGGGCATTTGCCGATTGGCCCCAGGACATGGACGAGCCACGACCGGTTGTCATGGCGGTTTTTGAGTGGGAACGGGAAATGTTTAAGCAAAAACGAAAAGATTACTATCATACATACTGGGAGTGTTTTGCCGAAGGATCGACTCCGTGCAAATTGCTCTTGGTCAATCGCGGCGAGATTCCGTGGGAGGGGAAGGTGTTTCTCAAGGCTGAGAAGCCTGAGCAAGTCATTTTGGGGGGCTGCACTGAGGAAATTGTCCGGCTGGAGCCCGGTGAGCAACGAACCTTGCACTTCACGGGGCAACTTGCTCCCGGAGCTGACTCATGCCTGATCCACGCACAGTGCGCTGGAGATGAGGCATTTTTTCCTGTGGGGATCTTTCTGCATAAAACACGAACAAAAGATGGTGCGTGATTTGACAGATCAATTTGTGTCATTCCATGAGCGATATTGACCGTTCATCCAGAAAATGATTGCCAAAACTCATTAAACACGTGTTTAATGAAGGGATGACACTCTCCCGTATTTTTCTTTCATGCGTTGTTTTGTTTCTGATCAATTCGATTTGCTCCGCAGAATCAACCTCGGAGCAAGTTGCTTCCCCGACCGGGCGAACCGTGTTTTTTCTGGATGAGGAAATATCGATTCATCTTCCCGCCAAAGGTGATGGCAGCAAGATTCCTGTGACATTGACAAGCGTGGAGGGGGTTGAACGCAAAGCTGAATTGGTCGCTCTCGGCGGCTATGCCGTGATGCAAATTGCTCCAAACATGTTGGCGGAGGGGCAGTGGACATTGGCAACTGCCGATGGGCGTGGTTTTTCTTTCAGGATTGCCCGTCCGTTTCAGAATACCCCATTTGCCATTGTGAATTATGGGGGAACGATCCCCGATGATGACGTGAATATGTTCGGCGGACCCGGACCGATGAAAGTGGAGGAAAGAATCGAATTGTATCGGGACACTTTCGGAATGAATCTCATTATGCATGTCGGGAATATGGGTGGGCCGATCGGTCCAAAGGATGCGGACCGTGCGGCCTCGATTCCAGCCCGCATCGTCGCCCAACACGTGATTGCCGGCCAGCATCAGCCGGGAGGGCAAGCCTCCAGTTGGGCTGACCCGGCGCTTCAACTCGGCACCCGTTACCGTGGCATGCACGTCGCACAGCAGTGGAGACGCATCGGTGGGAAAACCTTTGTCGGCGTGCATTATGCGGATGAACCCGGTCTGACTTGGGGGCAGCAAAATGAGAAGGGGGAAATGGCCCGGGCTTTTCCCGGAGAGCAAAATTGGTATGTCGGCCCTTATGCTGTTCCTGCGCAACACGCGCTTTATGAAAAAACATTCGGAAAAAAACCGGCAAATTGGCAATTCCCCGAGAAAGACTTGGAGGGATGGTTGCATTTCATGAGGTGGAGAACGACGATTCTCGGCGATCTTTTCGCGCAAATCACCAAGGATATTCACGCCACGCATCCCGACGTCATGGGATTCTCACAGCTCTACGCATGGCGCACGACCGCCGAAGGGCTGTATCCCCCGGAGAATGCAAAAGGGATTGATGTCTTGGCGACCCATGGTTACGCGATGTGGACGCCACTGGGACATTTGAATCCCGCCCATGAAGTCGATGCCATGCGCAGTGGAGCGTGGGACAAACCTTTGTGGATGATCGGACCGTGGATGGGAAGTCAGGCTGATGAGGGGGGGGTGCGCGCTGTTCTCTACGGTGTTCTGGCCCGCAAGGTTGAGGGAATCATCTGGCCGCTGGACTGGAAACGGACATGGCCGGAAGCCGCCGAGGTTTCCCAAAAAATTCTTCCCCTGAGCGGGATGCTTCACGACACTGCCAAACCGCGCGACACAGTGGGGTTGCTTCACAGCCGTGACCAGCATCTCGTGGTTAATAGCCGCCATTTGCGCGCCGCGAACCCGGGGACGGAGTATCATGGTCTTCTCTTGAGCGCGTGGAGCATGGCCATGGCGGCGGGTTATCCTGCCAGCCGGGTGGTGGAGGGGGATTTGATCTCCGGCAAAGCCTCAGAGCATAAAATGATTTTTACCCCCGCATTGACGTATGTGAGTGATGCGACCCGGAAAGCCTTGGAAAAATATATCGCAGACGGTGGTGTTTTGTTCCTCGACTCAGCATCCACTGTGGATATCAAAGGTGCGCGCAAGCTGCCCTTTGCCTTTAAAGACAGCATGAATGAGGAGGTTTTCCCCCGCATTACACCCATAGTGCCCGGCAATAGCCGCAAGTTTTTTGAGGAATTAATCGCGCCGGATTTGCCGGCCCTGAAAAAAGCTTTCGAGGAAGTCGCTCCTCCCTTGATCGAGTGCTCAAATCCTGAGTTTGCCTTTGGGGAATATCTTGCGGGCAAGGGACGGTATATCTGGATTGTGAATAATGCCAATCAACGCAAGGACGACGCGCAGTTCATTCCTGTTGATGCAGAGGCCGACATTCGATTGCCGAATTCCGATGGTGTGATTTATGATGTTTTTGCGCGCAAATTGCTCCCGAACCGTGAATTCAAGCTCAAGCTGGCCAAAGGTGATGCGGCGCTGTATGCATTCATGCCCGCGAAAATCTCTGGAGTGAACGTGGATCGTGTGGAATGGAAGGAGCCTGGTTTAACCGTGGCTTTGTCAGTGAATGCCGGGGAAACTCCGGTGGATGCGATCATTCCTGTCAGTATCACTCTCAAAAATCCGAAAGGACAAAAGATTTGGACTGTTTATCGGGCGACCAAGGCCGGGAAGTTTGAGGAAGTTTTTGATCTCGGATACGGGATCATGCCCGGAGAATACACTGTGGAGGTCAGCGAAAATCTCTCGGATCAAAAAGCCCAGAAAAAGGTCGCCATCAAAGCCTCTGAACAATTTGCCTGGCAATCACCGATTGTGGAGACCCCTGATGAGGCGAGAATCCGTTCTTTCTTGAGCAAACCTCGGGAGATTTTGGTCGCCTATGGCTCAGAGGAATCAAAAAAATCAGCCACGCAATTGGCCGATGACTTGAACAAAAAAGGGTTCAAAGCCAAGGCCGTGAATGCCGCCGATTACAATCAGGAAGTTGAGTTTCCTCTGCAGGGCGCTCCCTTCCCCATTTTTAATGGCATTTTCACGCATCCGGTGGCCATCCATCAGGACGTGATTGTGATCGGTTCACGAAAGGACAATCAGCTCATGGAGCGGCTGATTGGAAAATATGGATTGTCCCCTTGGCCGCTTTCTTTCCCTGAGAATGCGCCTGGCCAAGGCCGTGCGCTGATGTGGTGGAGTCGCGGCGCCTTCGGACTCAATCATGAGAGTGTGGCGATACTGGCCAATGATCCGGAAGGATTAAAAGCCGGGGTGGATTCGCTCTTGAAGAAGCTGCCATAAAAAATCAGCTCCTGAAAAACTTTCATTGCCAAAAGAGAATTATGAATATCCGTTTTTCATCCGTCAGCGAACTGCAACATGAGTCAATCACGGAAAGCTGGCATCTTTTCCCCGCCGCATTGCACCCGCTGGTTCTGGGGTCGGGAGAAATTGGAATGGCGGTCGATCCCACGGGGTTGCAGGGGCTGAACACGTCCCAGACACAGATGGCTGACACATTGTCGATCATGCATCAGGATCAGAGCACGAATTGGAATCTGTATCTCAGGCGTGATCAGGCATTATCGAAACATCATTGCCAAAAAGGCGCTGAAGGCTGCCACTTGATGCCCTGTGGATGGCTTGAATACGTTTTGCACCTCGGGAATCAGCGATGGACGGCGCGGGAGATCGCTCTTTACGGAAGGAATTGGTCGCGCACATGGACTCCAAAAACCGGCACTCTGGTTACTTCGTACGAGTTGAATGATCTGCGGATCACCGTTACGACCACGATTCCGTTGGATTCGGTGTTGATCCGGGTGTCCTTTCACATTCGGAATCTTCAAGGACACTTGAGCGATGTCCGTGTCGGATTGCTTTGTCATCAAAGCCTTCGGGACGGACGCCCTCTGGCCAAACCAAGTTCGATGAACACCTCGCAGGAGAAGGACTTGATCTTCCGGCAATGGAAAGCCAACAACCAATCATCCATGGCGGATTTGTTGGAACCCATTGCGCTGGGGTGGACAGTCGCAGCGCATGGCCCAGAGGCCGTGTTTTTCGCCGATGAAACAGTGATCGAAAGTTCAGTCGCAGTTGTCCAAGGCCGTGCGGATTTCCTGGTCGTTGCCGGGTCGGATCGGGATGGTTCCGAAGGATTGGACTATGCCCGTGATCAGGTGAAACGTTTTCGGTCATCTCCACCAGAGGAGTCTTTGCGGCAATCCGCAGCCAGTTGGAGGGAATGGTTCTCTCGCGGGGCGGAAGTCTGGCTCGGTGAACCGGACAAGGATTACCTTTACCTGCAGCAGCAATATCTTCTTCGCGCCGGGGAGAGTTACCATGCGGGAATCGTGCTGGGCACATATTGGAATGACACTTTTGGCGGCTCCACATTTTTCGATTCCCTGTCCGTGTGTGAGGGGATGATCCGCAGCGGGCACGTGGAAGAGGTGCGCCGCTTTTGCCAATGGTTGACGGCCCATTGTCCGAGCGAAGACAGACCGTATTATCACATGACTTATTACAATGGGCAACCCGCGGGAACGGGAGAACAGGCTTTCCATGTGAGCATGGCTTATGGCGGCGTCATGATCCGGTTGTGGTCATTCACGCGCAGTATGGAAGATGCGCGGGATATTGTGATTCCTTACTTGGATCGTTTATTCACTTATTTGATGGGGGAAAAACTCATCAAAATAAACGGGGAGTGGAAAATGCGCGGTTCCATCGCTCTGGATGGACATCTGGAGGCTGAATCACTCGAAGCCTATCAGGTCGTTGTTTATTGGATGGCCATCCTAGCTGAGGGGTATTTGGAGATTAAAAAGCAAATTGCACATGACGATGATTTAACCCGGCAAGCGCGGGATTTTCTGGAGCGGATGACCTCTCGGGGAAAATTTGATTTGTCGGATATGAACTTTCTGGAGACATGGATGCCCTATCTCATGGGGCGCTCCAAATATGTCGACCACGCTTCCTATGGTGAATTTTTGAAGCGGAAATTTCCCGAAGGAGGGCGTCCACCGCATGACTACCAACCATGGAACACATTTTCATTCGCCATGAGCTGCCTTTTGACCGGTTTTCCCGAGCAAGCCTTGGAGCAATTTGAGGATGGGTTGCGAAATATCTGTGGTGTTGGTTATTTCGATGAGAGTCTCTACGAAATGAGGGGCGGGGGATTTGCTCCCTATCCGCCGGCTACAGGGAGCTATCTGGCCGTGGTGACCAATCTCATTGTTGACGGGGATTTGATGAGTGATGACATCTCAGTTGGCACGGTTCTCCCATTGCGCTGGAGACAGAAATACTTTCGTTGCCAGCATTTACGCACACTGAATGGCGCAGTGATCAGTGGATGGTTCCAGCCGGATGCGTGCCGGATCACTGTGGAGACAAACCGCCCCCGGTGTTTGCGCGTCGCGGTGCCTTTGCGGTGTGTCGGCGAACCCCTCATGGTGCGTCACAATGGGCAACGTGTCGAGTTTCCTGATGACACTGCGGAGATTGTCTTGCAAATCGCAGCCGGGACTCATGACATTGAGATCGCGAGGGACTTGAATCACTCCACCGATGTGACCATCATCGAGCCTCATGATCATGGCAGGAAAATGGCACAGTTGCTTCGCGATGCGGGATTGTCTGTGCGTTTGCTGAGGGATTATCGAACTCTGCAACAGTTGTCGGACAAGAGCCGGGGCTTCTTGGTTCACACATCCTACGCATCCCTGCCTGTCGAGGTGGTTTCCTGCCTCGGGGAGATTGCCAAAAACGGGGGAATTGTCCTGGGGCTATTCCACAGTGGACGGCTGGATATGGACACTGCTTTTGCCGAATTGTCCGGTGTGCGGCTGAAACAGGACACTGACCATTGGAATTATGATTCCAAGGATGTGACCTATTCCTTGACGGACATCGGGCAAAAGCTTTTTCCAGCTTTGCCATGTGAGTTTGCAATTCCTCAATCGGCGGATTTTGTCGGGAAGCCTGATGTTGGTGTGGAGATTCTGGCTGTTGACAAAAAAAGGGGAGAACCGCTTTTCACCCGGCGGTCAGTTGGGGCAGGGTGGGTGTATTGGTGTGCGGCGGGCAATAAAAGCGCGGACGGCCCGCAATATGAATTCGTCAAATCCACCAATGAAATCATCAATCATGGCATGGACTATGAGAAACGTCAGAAACGACTATGGCTGGAATCACCGGCATTTGCGGCGTTGTTATCGACGGTTTTTCATCCGCTCAAAAAATGAATGGAACATCTCCAGCATTGAACAAGGATGCAAAACCTCCTGATGACATGGATGTCTGGATTCTTGCCGGGCAATCCAACATGCAGGGTTTTGCCCGTTTGCCCGATGAGTCACCATCTCATCCGTGTGTTTGGAATTACTCAATGCAGGGACGCTGGGAGCTGGCTTGTGACCCATTGCATCGTCTTTGGGAAAGTCGGATGAGGGTGCATTCCTCCCTGATGCGCGCCGCTGGACAAGGGGAGGGAAAAACAAATGAGCAAATGGCCCAGGAGGAGGATCGGACTCGGCGGATAGGAGTCGGCCCCGGACTTGCTTTTGGAGTTGCCCTCAATGAAGCCACAGGCAGATCGGTCGGACTCCTGCCCTGCGCCCATGGGGGGACCAGTCTGGAATTATGGAGTCCCCATCGAAAATCAATGGGCGATGCCAGCCTCTACGGTGCGATGATTGAAACAGTCCGGGCCTGTGCGCGACCGATTCAAGGAGTGCTTTGGTATCAAGGTGAGTCCGATTGTGTGCCGGACCTGGCGGACACTTACGCTGTCAGGCTGGAGGAATTCATTCGCGAGTTAAGGAAGGATTTGGGAGAGCCGGATTTGCCTTTTATCGCGGTGCAACTCGGGCGTGTCGTGGATGCGGCATTGAATCAACCGGATCACTGTTGGGACACCGTTCGGGATGCATTGGGCAAATTGCCCGGACGTGTTCCTCGGAGCGCGGTGACCTCCGCGGTTGACTTGTCCCTGGATGACGCAATTCATTTGGACACCCGCTCACAAAAAAGATTGGGCGTGCGTCTGGCCGCTCTTGCCGCGCAATTTGCCCGGGGGCAAGAACCCCGGACACCCCGGTTGGTTTCAGCGGTGAAGAGGGTTGATCCTGATGGACGCTGTGAAATCGTGATGGATTTCGACAATGTCGAAGGCGGGTGGAAAGAAGGCAGTGACATTCCAGGATTTGTTCTCTATCGGCTGGGTCAATCGGGATTTGCCTCCACGCAAATTGCCCGTGCCCGATCTGAAGGGAGCGGAGGCAGGATTCATGCGCTTTTGACCAATTGCCCTGATGAACCCTTGGCCATTGCCTATGGAATCGGAAAAAACCCAGTGTGTCGGCTCGTTGACCACAAAGACCGCCCCCTCTGCGCGTTTATGCCTGTGGCTGTTTCTCAGGGATAATGGACAATAAACCACTGATCTGGAGTAAAAAACTCGGCGGTCAAATTTCGTGGGCTTGGTTGAGGGAGATTCCTTGGAGTTGGTTCGTGTGGGTGAGGGCAATGGCCAGAGCGTCGGCGGCATCAGCGGGTGGTTCCTCGCGCAGACCCAGAAGGGCACGGATCATGGTGTTGACCTTGGATTTTCCAGCGGCACCGGTTCCTGCGACGGATTGTTTCACCTTCCGGGGGGCGTATTCAAAGATGGGAATTGAGCAGCTTGCACAGGCGGCGATGGCCGCACCACGGGCCGCGCCCAAAGTGATCGAGATTTTGAAGTTTTGCATGTAAAAAACCCCTTCGATCGCGCATGCGTCCGGTTTGAATTCGATGCAAATTTCCTTTGTTTTCTCATGAATTCGTGCCAAACAGGAGGACACTTTGAGGGAGGGGGGATTTTTAATGACTCCGTAACCAAGCGCCTTCCAGCGCTTTCCATCACCGGAAATAATCCCAAAACCGGTGCCTCGAAGGGATGGGTCAATACCTAATATAACCATGAACTAAGAGAAAAACCTATAAATTTTAAATGCGTCAACAAGTGTTTTCATTGACTTTAACCTGTAACAACTCTAATTTTCATAATTTATGCCTGAAGAGTCGACATCAAAGAAAGAGGGGGGGCTGACCGAAATCAAATCGGATCGCCCTGTTCCGCGTTCTCCAATTGCCGACTCTCTTGATATTGAGTTTGAGCCTTTGACACCCGATGGAGTTCCTTTGGAGCATCTTGATGAGAAAGAAGAACCAAGGAAGCCGTCGAATGCCAACAAGGAAAAGTCTCCCGCGCCTGCAAAAGAGGAAAAAAACGACAACTCAAAAATTCCGGCACCCGGAAAAGTCATAGAGTTTGCACAGGCGGCGATTTTGCAAAAGCTTGGTGAGATTGGTGAAAAAATGAATGCTCTGGAAAAGGGCCTCGCGCCCGGACGCGAGGCCGTGGAGAAGATGGTCGAGAAATTCGACTCGAAAATCGCCTTGGATGCCCACTCCAAAGAGATGTTTTCGGCGATGCACAGTGAGCTCAAAAGCTATAAGGACTCGGCTCTCTTTGACATTTTTCACAAGCCTTTCCTCAAAGATTTGGTTCTGCTGTATGATGACTTGGGCAAATTGCAGAAACATGGGCGGCAATTGACGGACAAGGCCGCAGAGAAAGTCGCCGAGATGAAAGAGGATTTTCATCATCATGCCAATAATATCGACAATATCATGGCGTTGGTCTTGGAAATGCTGAATCGGATGGATGTCGAAATGATTGAGGAGACCGGAGTGACCATCGACAAACAATATCACAAGGTGGTCAATACCCGGAAAACATCCAACGCGGATGAGGACGGGAAAATCGCAGAGATCGTCAATCGAGGCTTCCGCTGGCGGGGCAAATTGCTCCGGCACGAGGAAGTCATTGTGTATAAACATGAAAACGCATAATATTATTGGCCTTTATATGACCGAATCCAACATCAGACATTCAGGGGGAAAATATGTCTAATCGCAAAGTCGTGGGAATCGACCTAGGAACGACCTTTTCGGCCATCGCCCATATTGATGAATATGGCAAACCACAGATTATTCCCAATGCGGAAAGCGAGCGCACAACGCCGTCGGTGATTCTCTTCGAGGAAAGCAATGTGACGGTGGGCAGCACGGCCAAAGCCTTGGCCGTGGCGGAACCCGACAAGATTGTGGAATTCATCAAACGCGAGATGGGCAAGCCGCGTGAGGAATTCAACCGTGAATTCGGCCAGACAAAATATTCCGCCGACGAACTCTCCGCGGTGATTCTTAAGAAACTCAAAAATGACGCGGAAAAATATCTGGGGGTTCCTGTCACCGACGCGGTGATCACGGTTCCGGCCTATTTCAACGACGCTGAACGCAATGCCACGATGAATTCCGGCAAAATCGCGGGATTAAATGTGTTGCAAGTCATCAACGAGCCGACCGCGGCGGCTTTGGCTTACGGGATGAACAAGCTTGGCAAAGATCAGACCGTCTTTGTCTTCGATCTGGGAGGGGGAACCTTTGACGTCACGATCATGAAAATCGAAGGTGAGCAGATTCGCATGGTCGCGACCAATGGTGATCATCGTCTTGGGGGAAAAGACTGGGATGACAAGATCATTAACTACGTCGCCGAGGAATTCGACAAAACGCACGGCGAAAATCCCCTGCTGGATTTGCAAGCCTACCAAGACCTCCAGTCCCGCGCCATCGCGGCCAAAATCCAACTCTCCAACCGCCCCAAAACAACCATCGTGCACAGTCACAATGGCAAGTCGGTGAAAGTCGATCTGACGCGGGAGCAATTTGACCAGATGTGTCAGGACTTGGTCGAGAAATGCCGCATCCTTTGCGACATTGTCCTGATGGAAGCCAAGATGACGTGGAAGGACATTGACACAGTCTTGCTTGTCGGTGGCATGACGCGTTGCCCGATGATCCGTGACATGGTCAAGGAATCCAGCGGAAAAGAACCCAGCGAGGAAGTCAATCCTGATGAGGCGGTCGCTCTCGGCGCGGCTGTCCAAAGCATGCTGTGTCACATCAAAGAGTCCGTGGACGCCGGATCCAATGAGGTCGCACCCGAGACGATCAAACATTTCACAGGTGAGTCAGGCGGGTTGATTCAGGTCACCAATATCACCTCGCACACACTGGGCATTGTGTTGTGGAATGATGTCAGCCATGAGGAATATGTCTTTCCGATGATTGCAAAAATGACCAGTGTGCCCTGTGAGATCAAAAACACTTTCGGCACGGCCAGCGCAAATATGAAACGTGTGGTCGTCAAGGTCGTCGAAGGCGAGAGCACTGTGCCTGAGGAATGCACCAAGCTCGGGAATTGTGAGATTGAACTTCCTGAGTATCTTCCCAAGGCGACTCCCGTCGTGGTAACCTATCGATACAATAACAACCAGATTCTGGAAGTCACTGTCAAAGCCCAGGAGAAAGTCGCCCATGCCGAGATTCACCGCTCCGGAGGTCTCAATGAGAAGGAAGTCGGCAAGGCGCGCGAACACCTGACCCTGTTGAATGTGGCGTGATGAATCCGGCAGATTAAAGGTGGCTCATGGCTCTTCCCTATCCGCTTCCGGATGACCCGCGCAAGTGGGACGGATGGAAGCTCTACAATTCAAACAATCTTTATGAGCGGCTCGGGCTTTCCTACGAGGAAAATCCGGGACAGCAGCTCATTGAGGAGTGTTGCCGCCAACTCCTGCTCTGGTGGCAGAAGAAACTCCCCCTGAAGAGCCAGCCGAATAATCCTCTGGCACAGCTGCTGGGCAAAGCCATTGACGAGGCTCCCCGCCTGATCACCCAGGCCAAGGTTGTGCTGCTGGACAAGGATCAACGCGCGGTTCATGACCAGCAACTCGTCCAACAGTCACACGTGTCGGCCTTGGAGGAGTTTCAGAAATTCATCAGCTTTTCCCTCGCTGACAAGAGGCTGACCCCGTCGGCGGAAAATGGACTTTACGGGATGGGAAGAAATTTGGGGCTCAGCGATCAGATGATTGCGGAGGCCATTGAGCAGAGTCTTTTGGAATACGGGGCGGTTCGTTACGATCCAGAAGCTGCGGCGGCTGAAAATGCGGCCAAGGTCATCGCGGAAGCTGAGGCCAAAGCCGCCTCACTCCAAGCGTCCGCCAAAGCGGCGGCAGTCAATGGGGAACAATCAACAGGCGCAGCCCCGGCGGGGCAGCCCGATCCGGAAGGGTTCCAAGAACTCGTCGAGCAATGGAAGGAAAAAACGGAATGGGGAGAACTCGAGGATGAGGACAAGGAAAAACTCCTGAAATGGGCGGTGAATTTTCATCTTCCGGAGCCATGGGCCAAGGCAATCATGGACGACGAGGAGTATGATCCTGACGCTGAGGCCAAGGAAAAAGCGGCACAGGAAGAAAAGAAAAAGAAAATGGCCGCCGCCGCCTCGGCGCCAAAATCGACCGCATCAAATTATTCCCCTGAGCAGGAAAAAGGAATGTTTCCCCCTTTCACGAATGATTTGGGGATGCAAATGATCTACATTCCTTCGGCGTCATTCAAAATGGGATGCGTGAGTGAGGAAGCGGCTCACAATGAGGAGCCGCAATTTGATTGTTCCCTGACGGGATACTACATTTCAAAGTTCCCGGTCACCTTTGCCCAATTCGAGCAATTTGCTCCGGAGCACCGTTCCAAACGTCCCGCTTGGGCCAATGAGAATCATCCGGCGGTGATGGTCACGTGGGAGCAGGCGGGCAAATTCTGCGACTGGCTTTCATCGAAGGATGGGCGGAAATACCGTTTGCCGACAGAGGCGGAGTGGGAATATGCCGCCAAAGGACCGCAGAACCGTCGCTATCCTTGGGGGGAAAGTGAAGTGGCGGGCGCCTTGGCCAATTTTGCCGATTCATCGACGAATTTTCATTGGTCTGATCCCACCGTTAACGATGGATTCGCGCAGAGTTCCCCTGTGGGCAGTTTCCCCTTGGGAATTTCACCCTTCGGTTGCGAGGACATGGCGGGCAACGTTTGGGAATGGTGCAAGGATGCGCTGGGTGACTATAAAAGCAGTGCGCAGACAAACCCTTGTCCTTCAGCGGGGGCGCAACGGGTGGTTCGTGGAGGTTCATGGCGTTCAAAAGCCAACAGTTTGCGCACGACGGCGCGCTTGGGTCAGATGCCCTCTTACTTTGCCAATGACATTGGTTTCCGGGTGGTCTGTGTTCGTCCTGTCATCAAATCGGCTTAAGCAATTTGCTTGCAGGGGATTGAATGATTATTTCCGCGATGATATTAATGTGATTTCAGTTTGACAGACAGGATTTCAGCGGGTAATTCTCCTCGCTAAATCAAGGGGTATTATGAATGTGACAAATCAATTGCAAAAAATCATTTTAACAGGGGTCTTGTGTCTTGCGGCTCCCTTGACTGGATTGACCCAGCAGAATGTGAAGCAAGCCGACCCGGCCGCGCTCAAAAGCGACAATTGGCTCACGGAAAAATATCGCAATGACAATCTGCCGGGACCCACAATCGGGGCGCGGGCTGGTTATTATGCGTCGAGCAAACATTCCTTTATTGTGGAGGAATGGGCTCAATTGCCGCTTTTTAGCTCTGGAAATTTCCTCGCTTACTACGGTTACAATTCATTCACCCCGTTCGAAAGTGAGCGGGGCGGAGTCAATCAAGTCGGTCGCAATGACCAGACTCAGGAGTTAAACGGGGAATATCGCCTGAATGACCAGATCGCGATTCAAGGCACATTTGGTTGGGAACGGGTTGATTACGTTGATGCCACGGGGCACCGTGAGAATTTTCGGGCTGGGCTGGGGGCGGGAACCCCTTATGTCAAACGTTTTACAGACAAACTGACGTGGTCCGTGATGGCGGGGCCGACATTTGTCACGCACAACACATACTCAGACTGGTTTGTGGACGCTTTTGTTTCCTATGAATTGATCGACTTTAATTACATTGCCTCGACGAAAAATCTGGCGAGCCGGCCAAAGCTCAATATTGAAGGCCGCATGGAGAGTTACAATGACGGGGTGGATCGTTTTGCGCCTTATCTGGAGTTCGGCCCGACATTCTCCATGATTACGGTCAATGGGAACAAACTCGATCTCTTCGCGCATTACGTGGGCAATCATGGCAATGAATTCAAAATGCTCAATGATGATGGAGCTTTGATCGGGTTTTCCGTCGAGGCCATGCGTGAGTATCCGTATGGCACTCTGCCCACCGATTGGCAGAGTGGGGACATCCTGCCCAAGGTCTGGGGCTATTATGAGATGGGCTGGGGCAAGGATGGCGATTATGTGACCAATTTCAAAATCAACGCCCAGCTTTACCAGTTTCATCTTGGTGTGCCGTTGACTCTTTACACATGGTTCCAGCCCCGCCGTTATTGGTCGGGCCAGTCACAGGGGATCAATAACGCCCTTTACAATGTCGCTGTGGGACTCATGACACCGATTACCTTGGATGGTGGATGGGCGGTCGTCGGCAACCACATGCCCTTGCAGCTCGGCGCGGAGTTTTTCCATCGCAGTGATCACACGATGAATCCTTCCCAGACGCAAGTTGCCCAGAATAACAAGGGAGGAGACAACTTTGACCGTTACGCTTGGGAGGGGAGCATGAATCAATTCCCCCGGGTTTTCCTGTCCACTGCCGGATGGGATTCACCCTACGTTTACACAGGGATTTATGAATCCAAGCTGGCTTGGGTGAATACGCTCGACTGGCGCACCTCTGTCGGTGTGAATGTGTCCTCTCCGAGCCACAAACATTTTGGCAGCGCGGAAATTGGCGCCCATTGGAATATTGCGACGATTTATGGTTATGTGCCTTACCTGCGCGGGCAATACGGTTACGGTGCGGTTTCCCCTGAGTATTCCCTCGAGGGCGGTTGGCAACGTCCTGAATACAAAGTTTTCTTCCGCTATGAAAATCAAGACCTTGACCGTTCCATCAGCGGTGGCCGGGACAATGTCTGGTATGGCGGATTTAGTCTGAATCTTTGATCTTGTTTCACCGCAAAGCATTTTTTGCGATCAAAACCGACTGGGCGCGATTTACTCCTGCGCCGCCAAGTAACGTTCGGCCTCAATGGCGGCCGCGCATCCTAGGCCTGCGGCGGTGATGGCTTGGCGATAGACGCGATCCACACAGTCTCCCGCCGCAAAGATGCCGGGGGTTTTTGTGGCGCGGCCATTTGTGCAGAGGATGTAGCCATCCTCATCGGTGTCCACGAGTCCTTTGACAAATTGCGTGTTTGGCACATGTCCGATGGCGACGAAAACCCCGGCACAGTCGAGTGTGCGGGTCGAACCATCGGCAGTGTTTTTGAGCTTCACACCGGTGACTTTGTCTTGGGAGACATCGAGAATGTCCTCGACGACGGAATTCCAGACGAATTCGATTTTTTCATTGGCAAATGCCCGATCCTGCATGATTTTGGATGCCCGAAGCTGGTCACGGCGGTGAACAAGATGGACTTTCGAGCCGAACCGGGTCAGGAACATGGCTTCCTCAAGGGCTGAGTCCCCGCCTCCGACGACGACAAGCGGTTGATTGCGGAAAATGGGGTTGGGCCCGTCGCAAGTCGCGCAATAGGTCACACCCTTGTTTTCGAGCTTGTGTTCACTCTCCAATCCCAGATGCCTGTGACCAGCTCCCGTGGCGATGATTACGGTTTTGGTTTCGATTTGCTCTCCACCGGAATGTACGATGAATGTTTTTCCCTTGGGCTCGACCCTGTCAACCAGTTCGAGATCGCGCATGACCGCGCCAAAGCGTTCCGCCTGTTTGCGCATGGTCATCATCAGGGTGAATCCATCGATGCCATTTTCAAATCCGGGAAAATTTTCAACAATCGTGGTGGTCGTCAGCAGGCCGCCGGGCATGGTGCCTGTGAACATCAACGGCTTGAGCCCTGCACGGGCGGTGTAAATGGCAGAGGTGAATCCGGCGCAACCGGAACCGATGATGACGACATTTTCCATGTGAAAAATCCTTTGGGGTTGTGTTTGAGTATTAAAGTAGTGCCTCAATCCGCGAAAAATTCAAGTGGCGGACATTTTTTTGACAGAAGACGCTCTTCCTCGGCGGCCAAAGACTGGATATAAGCGCTGAAATCCTCATCCTCCCCGCTGAGCAATTCGGACAAGTCCTTCCTGAAATCGGGGCGTCGGCACCATTCCCGCATGTAATCCTCCCAGGATTTCCAGCGGCGGCGGGCCTGTTTGTCCATATTCTCGGCGTAGGCCACGATGTAGGCGCGTTCAAAGAGGGACACCAAGATTTCAAAGAGGGCGTATTTGCGCTCTTTCTGCTCATCATCCAAAGGTTTGTCATGGTGGCTTTTGTGCAGGAGCTGGAGGTCGGAATTCTCCATCGCCAGCACGAGGAAATTTGTGTAAGAGGTCATCAGCTCCTGATAAATTTCATCCTCCTCATTCTCCCGTTCTTTCCGGCGTTCCTGCATGTAGGTGTAAATCGCCAGTGGCAGGCCGATGACCGTCACGACATAGCTCAAAAGCTCCCAGATTTCCAGAAAACTCAAGCTTTGCACAAATTGCATCAGGGTGGCAATTGCAGTCATCGGCCCAATATAAGCCGAAATTTTAGCCTTTGAAAACTGTTCCTTTTCGGGCAAGTTATCCGCTTATGAGCCAATCCCCCGACCAACTTCGTGAAATGTTCCGCATGCAACAAGCCTTGAATCTCCGCATCGGGGTGGACACCGCCCGGATGAATGATGAGGAGAAAGCCAAATGGATTCTCAACTATGTTCGGGCCACGCAGCAGGAGCTCGCCGAGCTGACCGACAGTGTGCCTTGGAAGTGGTGGGCGAAGTATCAGAAGTTTGACGAACAGAATGCGCGGGTCGAGGTTGTGGACCTTTTCCATTTTTTGATCTCCATGGCCCAGGTTCTGGGCATGAGCGCGGACGATGTTTATCAGGCGTATCTGAAAAAAAATGAGGTGAATTTCCAACGTCAGGACAGCGGCTACACTCAAAAGGACGAGAACGACAGCCGCCATATTTGATTCGAAAACCTTTGATCAGCCAGTGAATGCCAGGCTCAAAATCATCAGGCTTGCCTGTCTGTTTCTGGTTTGCGCCGGGGCGGTTTGGCTCTGCTGGCCGGCCCTGACGATGGGGAGGCAACTGGCCCAAGCGCGCATGACAACCCAAAAATTCACGGTGGAGGAGAGGGTGGAGCAATTTGCCCCGGTGGCTGTGCCGCGGTTGAAGCCTTGTTTTGACGCGGCGCAAATTGCCTGGCCGCCCGCGCAAATTGCACTGCTGGGATTCAAACAGGAAAAACGGCTCGAAGTCCATGCCGCAGGAGCTGACGGACGGTTTCGCTTCATTCGCTCCTATCCATTCACCGCCACCAGCGGCCAGCTCGGACCGAAGCTCCGGGAAGGCGACCGGCAAATTCCCGAGGGGTTTTATGGAATCGAATCCCTTAATCCCAACAGCCTCTATCACTTGAGTTTGAGGGTGAATTATCCCAATTCCTTTGATCGCGAGCTGGGCAGGGAAGACGGGCGGAAAAATCTCGGGGGCGACATC
This sequence comes from Geitlerinema calcuttense NRMC-F 0142, assembly GCF_030285425.1. NCBI lineage: Bacteria > Bacillati > Cyanobacteriota > Cyanophyceae > Geitlerinematales > Geitlerinemataceae > Geitlerinema > Geitlerinema calcuttense. Next base: position 45,449 of record NZ_JASVEJ010000031.1, read on the forward strand.
ATGATTCATGGCCGCAGTGTGACCATCGGGTGCATTCCCGTGGGAGACCCGGCCATAGAGGAGCTTTTTGTGCTGGCTGCGCTGACAGGCATTGAAAAGATCCAGGTCATCATCAGTCCTGTGGATTTTCGCACGGGCAAATTGCCCGCGGACATGCCCGTGGTTCCTGCGTGGACGGAGGGGCTTTACGCGCAAATTGCCCGGGCGCTCGCG
>NZ_JASVEJ010000034.1:0-49176 GCF_030285425.1 Geitlerinema calcuttense NRMC-F 0142
GATGGAAGTGCCTGGTCGGAATTCAACACTTTGCTCTTAATTCAAGACTTAAAAAGCACTTTATTTCTCATTCAGCATCCCGCAACGCACCAAGCCAAATACAGCACTTCAAACTCAGCACTCCCAACTCCCCTCTTCCCCAACCCCCAACTCCCAACTCCCTTCTTTACTCAGCACTCAGCACTTTACACTCAGCACTGAGAATCAGCACTTTACACTCAGCACTTAGAAATGGAACTGCATCTACTCCTGGATACCTTAGCAAACCAAGGCGTTAAACTCGCGGCCCAAGAGAATAGCTTAGAGATTAATGCACCCAAAGGGGCAATTACTCCAGAATTGCGTCACTGGCTAGGCCATTATAAATCTGAAATTCTGGCTCTATTGCAACAGAAACAGGAGCAGACTCGCTTACCCGTTATTGTGCCGCAGCCGCAGTTGCGTTACGAACCGTTCCCTTTGACGGATATGCAATATGCGTTTTGGGTCGGGCGCAGCGGCGTGTTAGAACTGGGTGATGTTGCCAATCATGGTTACTACGAAATTGAGGGTGAGGATCTCGATTTAGACCGCTTGAATTGGGCTTTGCAACAACTGATCCAGCGCCATGATATGTTGCGGGCGATCGTGCTTCCCGACGGACAGCAACAGGTGTTATCGGAAGTACCGCCCTATCAAATGTCGATGGTAGACTTGCGGGGCGTGGATGCGGCAACGGCAACGGAGAAATTAAGCGCTATTCGCGATCGCCTTTCTCACCAAGTCGTCCCGGCGGATCGCTGGCCTTTATTTGAGTTTAGCGCCACGCGCCTTGATGGGGGGCGGGTGCGCCTGCATATTAGTTATGACTTGCAGGTGTTTGACGCTTGGAGTCTATTTCGCCTGTTCGATGAGTGGTTTTTGCTGTATCAGAATCCCCAAACGAGTTTACCCGCGCTAGAGTTATCTTTCCGAGATTATGTCTTGGCTTTGCAAGGGTTGCAGGAAACCGAGTGGTTTGCGCGATCGCAAAACTACTGGCTGAGTCGCCTCGATAGCTTACCCCCCGCCCCAGACTTACCCCTGGCGAAAACGCCCCAAGAATTGCAACACCACCGCACCCAACGCTACGAAGCCAAACTGGAGTCAGCGGTTTGGGCGCAACTTAAACAGCGTGCCTCCCAAGCGGGTTTAACCCCATCGGGGGTACTTTTGGCAGCTTTTGCTGAAATTCTGACATTGTGGGGCAAGAATCCGCAATTCACGATCAATCTGGCGCTGTTTAATCGCCTCCCCCTCCATCCGCAAGTCAACGATCTGCTAGGGGATTTCACCTCTGTCACCCTCCTCGCCGTTGACAATAGCCAAGCCGAACCGTTTCAACAACGCGCCCTCCGCTTGCAGCAACAATTGTGGCGCGACTTAGAACACCGCCATTTTAGCGGGGTGCGAGTCGTGCGGGAACTTGCCGCCGTCGGGGAAGCGCCCCTAGCGCTATGCCCATCGTGTTTACCAGTACCATTGGCTTTAATTCCCTAGGACAAGAAACCCTCACCTTTAGTCACTTTGGCGAGATGGTGTATGGCATTAGCCAAGCCTCGCAAGCCTGGATGGATATTCAAGTTTGGGAAGAAAAAGGGACGCTGACGTTTAACTGGGATGTGGTGGCGGAACTGTTTCCGCAAGGGTTAATTGAGGCAATGTTTAGCGCCTACCATCAGTTGTTGCAACAACTCGCGACTTCAGAGTTAGTTTGGACAAACCCCACGCGCCGATTACTTTCCCCGGATCGACTTGCCCAACGGGAAGCGGCGAATGCAACAGATGCCCCCATTTCAGACGCCTTGCTACAGGTGTTATTTGCCCAACAGGTGGCAGTGCAACCCCAACACCGGGCTGTGGTTTCGCTTCAGCGGACGTTAACCTATCAACAATTGTATGACTTGGCTCAACAAGTGGGCCATCGCTTGCGTCGGCTTGGGGTTGTGCCGAACCATCCAGTCGCCGTAGTGATGGAGAAGGGATGGGAACAGGTTGTCGCCGTTTTCGGGATTTTAACGGCGGGTGGGGCATACGTGCCGATCGATCCGAGTTTACCGCGCGATCGCTTCCATTATCTATTAGAAAATAGCAACGCCCAGATTATCCTCACCCAAACTCACCTCAAGGATAGTCTGGAAGTTCCCCCAGGGGTGGCGCGCTTGTGCGTGGAAGACTGCACCTCAGAAAGTACAACGCCTTTATCCCCCGTCCAAACTCCAGATGACCTTGCCTACATTATCTATACATCAGGTTCCACAGGTTTGCCCAAGGGCGTGATGATTACCCATCGCAATGCCGCGAATCTGGTGGTTTATACTAACCAGCGGTTTCAGGTGGGTTGCCAGGATGCGATTTTAGGGGTGACGGCACTCAACCACGACCTCTCGGTTTACGATATTTTTGGCTTGCTGAGTGCTGGCGGGACGTTGGTTCTCCCCGATGCCAGTCGGGTAAAAGATCCCCACCATTGGGCGGAGTGGTTGCAGCGCGAACCCATTACCCTGTGGAATTCTGTCCCGCCGATGATGGAAATGCTGGTGGAGGGCGCTGAGGTTTGTTTACCTCATTTACGGTTAGCTATTCTAGGCGGCGACTGGCTGCCAGTGAGTTTGCCCAACCGCATCCAAGCGTTAGCGCCTAACGTGCAAGTGCTGAGTATTGGCGGGCCTACAGAAACGACGGTTTGGAATATTGGCTATCTTGTGACGGCGGTTGACCCCAGTTGGAAGAGCATTCCCTATGGCAAACCGATGGCCAATTCTAAATACTATATCTTGAATTCGGCGTTGGAAGATTGTCCGGTTTGGGTTCCCGGCGAGATGTACTGCGCGGGGGTGCAAGTGGCTAAGGGCTATTGGCGCAGCCCAGAAAAGACGCAAGCCAGTTTCATCACTCATCCCCGCACGGGGGAACGCCTGTATCGGACGGGCGATGTGGGGCGATATCTACCCGATGGCAATATTGAGTTTTTAGGGCGGGCAGATTTTCAGATTAAAATTCGCGGCTACCGCATTGAAGCCGGGGAGGTGGAAGCGGCGTTGCTGCAACATCCCGCAGTTCGGGCGGCGGTGGTGATGGCGATGGGCGAGTCATCGAGTCAAGCCCGTTTGGTTGCTTATCTCATTCTCCAGGCAAAATCGTTGCTCAATTTAACGGAGTTAAGCGACTTTCTGAAGCAAAAACTACCCGATTATATGATACCTTCGGGGTTTTCTGTGTTAGAAAGTTTCCCCTTATCTGCTAATGGCAAAATCGACCGGCGACGGCTAGCACAGCAAAATGCTGAAGTGCAAAAACTGGAAGCTTGCTATGTTGCGCCTAAAAGCGATTTAGAACGTCAAGTGGTGGAAGCCGTTCAAGCTGCTTTGGGGGTTGAAAAGGTGGGAATTAATGATAACTTCTTTGATTTGGGCGGTAATTCTTTATTACTCACAAAGATTTATCGCAAGCTGTCAGAGTTGTTACCCAATCGAGTACAATGTCTGACATTAATGGATTTGTTTAAGTACCCGACAACGCGAGCCTTAGTTCAATATCTCAGCGCGGATTCTAGCTTTTCTGCTTTAGAGCCAAGTTCAGGACGAGAGCAGCAAATTCTTCAAGGTAAGAGTCGGCTTCAGAAAAGATTCGCACAATCCCGAATATCCAAGCAATAGCAGCCTTTCGCTCGCCGCTCTTTCAAACGGAAGAGAGCCTAAAATTATTGATTTTAGTACAATGAATTTCCCCAAAACTGGATTAGAAATTGCCATTATTGGACTATCAGGACGCTTTCCTGAGAGTCAAAACTTGAATAACTTTTGGCAAAAGATTAAAGCAGGCGAACGACTCATTAAACCATTTAGTCAGGGTTCTCAAAAATTTGGCGCAATTTTAGAAAATATTGACCAATTCGACGCTAATTTCTTCGGCTTTAGTCCCAGAGAAGCCGAAATCCTCGACCCGCAGCATCGCCTATTTCTCGAATGTGCTTGGGAAGCCTTAGAGAATGCGGGATATGATAGCGAACAAACTGAAAAATTGATTGGCGTTTATGCCGGAGTAGGAATGGGAACGTACCTATTCCACAATCTCTATCCCCATCCTGGTTTAGTAGAATCCCAAGGCTTTTTACAAACCCTAATTTCCACTGACAAAGATTACGTCCCAACGCGGGTTTCCTATAAGTTAAATCTGACAGGACCAAGTATCAGCGTGGGAACGGCGTGTTCGAGTTCTCTGGTAGCAGTGCATTTAGCCTGCCAAAGCCTGTTAAGCGGGGAATGCGACATGGCACTAGCGGCGGGCGTTTCCATCAAAGTTCCCCAAAACGAACGCACCCTTTCCCCAGAAGGGATTATTTCACCCGATGGCGAATGTCGCGCTTTTGATGCGCGGGCGAATGGAACCGTTGGGGGGAATGGGGTTGGGGTTGTGGTGTTGAAGCGCTTAGAAGAGGCGTTGAACGATCGCGATCGCATCTATGCGGTCATTAAAGGGTCTGCGATCGATAACGACGGTTCCCAAAAAGTAGGATACACCGCCCCCAGCCAACTCGGACAAACCCGCGCCATCCAAGCCGCGCATCTGATGGCGGAGGTGGAACCGGAAACCATTACTTACCTGGAAGCCCACGGAACCGGAACCCCTTTAGGCGATCCCATCGAAGTTGCAGCGATGACGGCGGCATTTGGCACCTCGAAAACCCAATTTTGTGCTATTGGTTCCGTCAAAACCAATGTCGGACATCTGGATGCGGCGGCGGGAATTGTGGGTTTAATTAAAACCGCCCTCGCCCTCCACGAAAAGGTTTTACCCCCCAGCCTCAACTTTGAGACGCCAAACCCGCAAATTGACTTTGCCAACAGTCCATTTTACGTCAATACTCAACTTACTCCTTGGGAGACTAGCGGCTTCCCGCGTCGCGCCGGGGTGAGTTCCTTCGGCTTTGGTGGAACCAACGTCCACGCCGTTTTAGAAGAAGCGCCGGAATTATCCCCAGTCAGTCCTTCTCGATCCTGGCAGTTACTCGCGCTTTCCGCCAAAACAGAGGCGGCTTTAGAACGGGCGACGGCAAATTTAGGGGAATATCTGCACCAGCAACCCGACTTAGATTTAGCTGATGTTGCCTATACTCTGCATTTAGGCCGCCGCGCCTTTGAGTATCGCCGGTTCGCCGTTGTTTCCAACCGGGCGGACGCCATCCAACAGTTAGGATCGCTGACAACGGGCTGTGCAGACTCAAACCCTAGTGTCGTCTTCATGTTTACCGGACAGGGTTCGCAGTACGCCAACATGGGGCGAGAACTTTACGAGAAGGAAGCCATTTTTCGGGAAACCTGCGATCGCGCTTTCTGTTTCCTCCAATCCCATTGTGGCTTAGACTTACGTTCCCGGCTCTACTCAGACGCGGCTGAACAACTGCAACAAACCGCCATTGCTCAACCCGCCTTATTTGTGGTTGAATACGCCTTGGCTCAATTGTGGATGTCTTGGGGCATTCAACCGGCTGCCCTGATCGGTCATAGTATTGGGGAATATGTCGCCGCCACGCTAGCCGGAGTCTTTTCCTTAGAAGATGCGCTAACCCTCGTCACCCGGCGCGGTCAATTGATGCAGCAGCAGCCCCCAGGCGCGATGCTGGCGGTGAGTTTGGCAGCGGACGAGATCCCCCCCATGCTGCCCGGTCAACTCTCTATTGCCGCCAGTAACAGCCCCAAAGCCTGCGTGATTTCCGGCCCGGAGGCGGAGATTGCCCAATTTGCCGCCCAACTTGCCCAACAGGATATTCCGACGCGACGCTTGCAGACTTCCCACGCCTTCCACTCGGCGATGATGGATGAGATCGTTGCACCGTTTGCAGAGTGCGTTCGCCAAGTTACTTTAAACGCGCCGCAAATTCCCCTGATTTCCAATGTCACTGGCACCTGGTTAACCGCGCAGCAAGCCACCGATCCGCATTACTGGGGACAACACCTGCGCCAGGGGGTGCAATTTGCGCCGGGAATTGCGGAGTTATTGGCAGACTCGCCCTCCCTATTTTTAGAAGTGGGGCCGGGACGCACCTTAACCACCCTTGTCAAGCAACAAGCCCCTCAATGTACCGTTTTGCCCTCGCTCCCCCATCCCAAAGAGCCGCAATCAGAAATTGGCTTTATCTTAAATACATTGGGCAAACTGTGGCTGGCTGGCGTTCGCGTAGATTGGCAGGGCTTCCACCGGGAGGAGACGCGCCGCCGGGTACCGCTTCCCAGCTATCCCTTTGAACGCCAGCGTTATTGGATCGATCCGCCCGCTGAGGCAACCCCAACCCGTTTAGTGAAAAAGCGGGAGATTGGGCAATGGTTCTATCTTCCCTCCTGGCAGCGATCGCGCTTTCTCCCTTCTCCCGCAGAACCTTCTGGTTGGGTGTTGGTGTTTGTTGATGAGGCAGGATTTGGCGATTCGCGAAGTGTTAGCGCAGCTTTCCGTAGGAATCCCTGCGGGAATCGCATCTTAGAACCATTATCCAATCGGATTGTCGTCAAAGTTGGCTCAGAATTTGCTCAACTTGATGAATTCACCTATACCCTGAATCCCCATCATCGAGAAGATTATGTCACCTTACTGGCGCACCTTTCCCGCTTGGGGCAATTTCCGACTCAGATTTTGCATTTGTGGAATTATACCCAAGCCGATCTCGACTTTGAAAGGGCGCAAACTCTCGGTTTCTATAGCTTGCTGCATTTAGCGCAGGCATTGGGAGACCAACCAGAATTATCTATTTTAGTCGTTTCCAGTGGCTTGCAAGATGTCATGGGCACCGAAGATTTAGCCCCCGTTAAAGCAACGCTACTGGGGGCAGTTCAGGTAATTTCCCAAGAATATCCCAATCTGCACTGCCGCAGTCTCGATCTTGAAGGGGGAGAACTGACTGCCAAACAGGTGCATCAGTTACTGGCAGAACTCGCCAGCGACTCTACCGAACGCATTGTCGCCTATCGTCAGCAATATCGCTGGGTGCAACGGTTTGAACCGATTGAATTAACCGATAGAAGCGTTGAATTTTCTCGCTGGCGACAAGGAGGGGTTTATTTAATTGTCGGTGGCTTAGGCAGGATTGGTAGCGCGATCGCGCAATTCCTCGCCCAGACGTATCAAGCTAAATTAATTCTAACGGGACGTTCTGGCGATCGCCTGAACCCCAGTCAAGCCGAAGCCCTGCGCGCCCTAGAAGCAGCGGGTGCAGAAGTCTTAATTGTGCGGGCGGATGTGGCGAACCTCGAACAGATGCGCCAAGTCGTGCAACAAGCCGAAACGCGCTTTGGTAGTCTCAATGGCGTTATTCACGCGGCGGGTAAGGTTGGCGATACCCTATTTTGTCCGATTCCCCAAATTGATGAAGCGGCGGTAGAACCGCATTTTCGTCCCAAAATTCAGGGACTCCAGGTGTTGCAAACCCTATTGCAAGATAAACCCCTCGATTTTTGCTTGCTGTGTTCTTCCCTTTCTAGCGTATTGGGAGGATGGGGGACGGCGGCTTATAGTGCGGCTAACTTATATATGGATGCTTGGGCGTGCCAGCAAAACCGCAATGCCCGTTTCCCTTGGATCGTCGTGAATTGGGATATTTGGCAGGGAAGCGTCACCTCCAGTTTGGCAGAATTTGCCCTCACCCCGGAAGCAGGGTTAGACGCCCTGCAACGCATCCTATCTCAGGCTGAGTTAGATCGGGTTATTGTTTCTACCACAGATTTAAAGACGCGCCTGCGCCAAGCTTTTACCGCGCAACCGCCAGAAAAGCCGCCGTTGCATGTTAGAACCCAACTCCCGGCTTCCTACCTTGCCCCTCGCACGCCCTTAGAAGAACTGTTAGTTCGCCTCTGGGAAGACTTGCTAGGCATTCAGCCTATCGGCGTTTGCGATAACTTCTTTGAACTCAACGGCGACTCGCTGCTAGCCACGCGATCGATTTCGCAGATAGAGGCGCAAACTCAAATCAAACTCCCCATTCAACAACTGTTTGAAACCCCTACCATAGCCGGGTTAGCAGAATATCTCGAAACCGTGCGTTCCCTGAACCAACAATTGCAACCCTTGACCCTAACCGCCGCCCTGGCTTATGAGGAGGGCGAACTATGAACAGCTTAGAAGCGCTTTTAACCCGTCTTTCTCAACTTCAGGTCAAAATTTGGGTCGAGGGCGACAAGTTGCGCTACAGCGCCCCAGAAGGCGTGCTGACGGCAGAACTGAAACAGCAATTGCGCGATCGCAAACTCGAAGCGATCGCCCGCTTGCAGCAGTCAGCGCCCATTCTCCCTACCCCTAGAAATGCGGCATTACCCCTCTCGTTTGCCCAACAGCGGGGTTGGTTCCTCGCCCAACGGGAGGGAGACAGCGCCCTTTCTAACCTGGCAGTGCAATTAACCATTCGCGGTTCTCTCTCGGTGGCGGGTTTGGAACGCAGCTTGCAGGCAATTATTCAGCGTCACGAGATTTTGCGAACGACGCTACCGGAAAGGGAGGGAATTCCCGTGCAAGAGATTGCGCCTAGCGTTCCCTTGACTCTACACGCTATTCCCGCTTCCCCTGATGAGGTGGAACAACAGATTCACCAAGCGGTGCATCAACCGTTCCATCTAGAGGCTGAGGTGCCGTTTCGCCTCCGGTTATGGCAAACAGGCGAATCTGAGTATCTCTTGCTGCTGGTAATGCATCACCTGGTTTCTGATGGTTGGTCGATGGGGGTGCTATTTCGCGAGTTAAACCTGCTGTATGCTGCCTTTAGCCAGGGACAACCTCCAGCATTACCGCCGCTACCGATTCAATATGCAGATTATGCCGTTTGGCAGCACCAAACGTTGAATGCAACCTTCCTCGCCCCAGAACTCGCCTATTGGCAGCAGCAATTACAAGGCGCACCTGCTAGATTAACATTGCCCGCAGACCGCCCGCGCCAGGGAGTGCAAACCTATCGGGGAACGACTGAGGCGGTGGTTCTCTCGTCATCCCTAACCGCAGCGCTGAAAGCCTTTAGCCAGCAAATGGGCGCGACGCTATTTATGACATTGCTAGCGGCGTTTAAGGTGCTGCTGTATCGTTATAGCGGACAAACCGATCTAGTGGTGGGAACGCCTGTCGCCAACCGCAACCGCGTGGAGTTGGAAGGGTTAATTGGGTTTTTTATTAATCCTTTGGTGTTGCGAACGGACTTATCGGGAGATCCGAGTTTTCGGGAACTCTTAGGGCGAGTGCGCCAGGTGACATTGGGGGCTTACGCCCATCAGAATTTACCGTTTGAAAAGTTGGTGGAAGCGCTGCAACTGCCGCGAGATCCCGGTTATTCGCCCCTGTTTCAGGTGATGTTTGTTTTGCAAAATGCGATTTCGGTGGCGGATATTCAGTTACCGGGTTTGGAGGTTAGCCACGCGCGGGTAGATACGGAAACCTCGCAGTTCGATCTAACGCTGGATCTGATTGAAGAGCGAACGGAAATTCGCGGTAAGGTTGAATATAATACCGATTTGTTCGATCGCGAAACGATTGTGAGGGCGATCGCGCATTGGCAAACCTTACTGACTGCCATTGTCGCCGATCCTGACGCTTGCATCTCCCGCTTACCGCTGTTAACCTCCTCAGAACAGCAACAACTCCAAGCTTGGAACCCGCCCCCTGTTACCCCTGTGGGCTGTCTTTTAGAGCAATTTACCGCCCAAGTGGCAGCCAAGCCCGATGCTGTCGCCATCGAGAGTGGGGAAGGAAAACTCACCTATGGGGAGTTAAACGCGAAAACCAATCAACTCGCCCGTTACTTGCAGCAGTTGGGGGTCAAACCCGATACTTTAGTGGGGGTGTGCTTAGGGCGATCGCCGCTACAAATGATCGCAATTCTGGCCATTCTCAAAGCGGGCGGGGCTTACGTTCCCCTCGATCCAGAATATCCCACGGAACGCCTGAGCTTGATCTTATCGGACGCTCAGATTTCGCTGGTTTTGACGCAAACCGATATCGCTAACACGCTACCTGCGGAAAACCTACATTATCTCTGTTTAGACACCGAAGAATCGGTTATTGCTACGCAAGCCTCAGATAACCTTGAAAACCGGGCAACAGCCAGCCACCTCGCCTATATTATCTATACCTCCGGTTCCACGGGCAAACCCAAAGGCGTCGCCATCGAACGGCAATCTTTAGCGAATTATACCGAAGCCGCGATCGCAGCTTACCAGATTGCTAGGGGCGATCGCATTCTCCAGTTTGCCTCCATTAGCTTTGATGCCGCCGCCGAAGAAATCTTTCCCACCCTCCTCCAAGGCGCAACCCTGGTATTGCGAACCGAGGAAATGCTCAGTTCCATCCCCCAATTCCTGCAAACCTGCCAAGCGTGGCAAATCACCGTCCTTGACTTACCCACCGCCTTCTGGCATCAACTGGTGGCTGAGTTACCCGCCCTCAACCTCCCCGATAGCCTGCGCCTCGTCATTATTGGGGGCGAAGCCGCACTCCCCGAAGCCCTCGCCACCTGGCACCAGTATGCCTCCCCCGATATCCGCCTCGTCAATAGTTACGGCCCCACAGAAGCCACCATTGTCACCACCCTATGCGACTTGTCGCCCTCTGTAACCGGGGTTCCCATCGGCAAACCCGTGCGAAATGCCCAAACCTACGTCCTAGATGCCCAGTTGCAGCCCGTCCCCATCGGCATTCCCGGAGAACTTTATATTGGGGGAAGAGGCATCGCGCGGGGATATCTCAACCGCCCCGACTTAAGTGCAGAACGGTTTATCTCCAACCCTTTTCAACCGGGAACCCGCTTTTATCGTACAGGCGATCGCGTTCGCTACCGTCGGGATGGTAACTTAGAATTCCTCGGCAGAATTGACCATCAAATTAAGCTGCGCGGCTTCCGCATCGAGTTAACCGAAATTGAAACCACCCTGCGCCAGCATCCCCAGGTTGACGACGCCGTTGTTCTAGTTCAGTCCGAACAACAGCAGCTTATCGCCTATGTCGTTACCCCAGTTCAACCTGCCGAACTGCGACAATTTTTAAGCCCGCTTCTCCCCGCCTACATGGTGCCGAGCGCCTTTATTCCCTTAGACAAGCTCCCCCTCACGCCAAGCGGCAAAGTCGATCGTCAAGCCCTGCCAGCCCCCGATCCGCAGCATTTTCTAGGGGAGCGATCGCTAATTGCCCCGGCGAACCCTACCGAGGAGTTGCTGGCGGGAATTTGGGCTGAAATTCTCCAAATTCCTGAAATTAGCCGAGACGATAACTTCTTTGAGTTGGGCGGCCACTCCCTGCTGGCGACGCGCGTTATTTCCCAAGTCCGCCAAGTCTTCTCAGTTGAGATTGCCCTACGCACCCTCTTTGAGAATCCCACCTTGGCTCAATGGGCGCAAGTCATTACCCAAGCCTCCCAAAACCATCAGGACTTACCCCTCATTCCCACTTCTAGAGGCGAAAGCGTTCCCCTCTCCTTTGCCCAGCAGCGGTTGTGGTTCCTGGCTCAGTTAGAACCCCACAGCACCGCCTATAATCTTTGCGGGGCGGTTCGCTTGGATGGAGTGTTAAACCGGGAAGCCTTAACCCAAAGCTTTAATGAAATTGTCCGCCGCCACGAAAGCCTCCGCACCACCTTTCACACCGTTGACGGACGCCCGGTTGCCACTATCGCCCCGCAAGCACCGCTAGCCATTCCCCAGATAGAACTCTCGGAAACTGAAGTTCAGTCCTATCTGGAACAGGAGGCGCAAACCCCCTTTGACTTAACCCAGTCTCCCCTATTGCGGGTGAAAGTGCTGAAACTGGGCGAACAGTCTCATATTCTGCTGCTGGCGATGCACCATATTGCCTCGGATGGGTGGTCGCGGGGGATTTTGGTGCAAGAATTGGCGGTACTGTATCGCGCCTTCTGCCAAAACCAACACTCTCCTTTACCGGAATTGCCCCTTCAGTATGCAGACTTTGCCGTTTGGCAGCGTCAATGGTTGCAAGGGGAAGTTCTCGCCTCCCAGTTGGCTTACTGGCAGCAGCAACTCGCCGGAGTGAGTAGCCTGCTAGCCTTACCGACAGACTTCCCGCGCCCGGTAGTGCAGCGCTACCAGGGGAAAGTGCGGGTTCTCTCATTCTCTCTCGAACTCAGTCGCGCCCTCAAGACTCTCAGCCAGCAAACGGGCAGCACGTTATTTATGGTGCTGTTGGCGGTCTTTAATCTACTGCTATCCCGCTATACTCGCAGTACGGATATTGTAGTTGGTTCCCCGATTGCCAATCGCAACCGCGCTGAGATTGAGGGGTTGATTGGTTTCTTTGTCAATACGCTGGTATTGCGGACGGATGTATCGGGAAATCCAACGTTTCGGGAATTGCTGGCGCGGGTACGCGAGGTAACGCTGGGGGCTTATGCTCATCAAGATTTACCGTTTGAACAGTTGGTAGAAGTTCTGAAGCCGGAACGTCATTTAAGCCACGCGCCGCTGTTCCAAGTGATGTTTAGCTTGCAGAATGCGGCGAATGTCCAGATGGAATGGCCGGGTTTAAAGCAAAGTCCGGTTGAGTTGACTAGCCATCATGCTAAGTTCGATCTCAATGTTTCTCTAGAAGAGACGCCTACAGGGTTAGTTGCGCGTTTTGAGTACAACACGGATTTATTTCAAGCGGCGACAATTGACCGCATGGCAGGACATTTACAGCAATTATGCGCTGAAGTGGTTGCCCAGCCCGATGCTTGTCTCTCGACTTTCTCGTTACTGTCTCCCGCAGAACAGCATCAGCTTCTGGTGGAATGGAACAACACCCAAGTAGACTATCCTCAACTGGGGTGTCTGCATCATTGGGTAGAAGCGCAGGTTGAACAAACTCCCGATGCAGTTGCAGTAGTTTTTGAAAACCACTCTCTCACCTATCGGCAACTCAATCTTAAAGCCAATCAACTCGCCCATCATCTCCAATCTCTTGGCGTTGGAGTCGAAACCTTAGTGGGAGTCTGTACAGAACGTTCCCTAGAGATGGTTATTGCACTCTTAGCCATCCTCAAAGCCGGTGCGGCTTATGTTCCCTTTGACCCCACTTATCCTAAAGCTAGATTAGCGTTCATGTTGCAAGACTCTCAAGTCCAAGTCTTGCTCACTCAATCTCATCTGATTGAGAGCTTACCCCAACATCCAGCCCAAATCGTTGATTTAAGTAGTGATTTCTCAACTTATTCCACAGATAACCTCAAAACTCAGGTATCGCCGAATAACCTAGCTTACGTCATCTATACCTCTGGTTCCACAGGACAACCCAAAGGGGCGATGAACCTACATCGAGGCGTTGTCAACCGCTTGTTGTGGATGCAAGATACTTATTCGCTAACTGCAACTGACCGCATTCTACAAAAAACTCCCTTCAGCTTTGATGTCTCGGTTTGGGAATTCTTCTGGCCTTTAATCACAGGTGCGAGACTCATTATTGCTCAACCGGGAGGACACCAAGATAGTCATTACTTAGTCAACCTCATCCAATCCCAACAGATTACAACCTTGCACTTTGTCCCCTCCATGTTGCAAGTCTTTCTCCAAGAACCCGGAGTCGAGAATTGTCAGAGTCTCAAACGAGTGATTTGTAGTGGAGAAGCCTTAAGTTGGGAATTACAACAGCGATACTTTAGCAAACTCAACGCCCAACTGCACAACCTGTATGGCCCAACCGAAGCCGCCATTGATGTCACCTATTGGGAATGTCATCCAGGCAGCCAGTTAGGAAAAGTCCCGATTGGTAGACCGATAGCTAATACTGAGATTTATATTTTAGACCAACATCAACAACCCGTCCCGATAGGCGTAGCGGGAGAATTGCATATTGGTGGAATGGGGTTAGCCAGAGGATATCTAAATCGACCGGAACTAACCGCTGAAAAGTTTATCTCAAATCCCTTTAAGGCAGGGAAGTTATATAAGACAGGAGACTTAGCGAGATATTTAGAGACGGGAGAGATTGAATATCTAGGAAGAATTGACCATCAGGTCAAACTGAGAGGATTGCGGATTGAATTAGGGGAAATTGAGGCAACTTTACTTCAGCATCCAGAGGTTCAGGAAGCGGTTGTGATGTTACGCGAAGATACGCCCGGTTATCCGCGCCTAGTTGCCTATTTGGTGATGGATGCAGGAGTTAGCCTTAATGTGACAGAACTGCGAAACTTCTTAATGGATAAACTTCCCGAATATATGATTCCTTCGGGTTGGGTTTCGCTGGCTGCTTTGCCGCTGAGTCTTAATGGTAAAATCGATCGGCGATCGCTCCCACTTCCCCCCTCAGTTCGCCCCGACAGCGAAAGCGAAATTATTTTACCCCGAAACCAGATTGAATCTAAGCTTGCTCAGATTTGGTGCAAAGTTCTACAGGTTGAGCAGGTTAGCGTTCAAGACAATTTCTTCGATTTGGGCGGACATTCGCTTCTATTGATTGAGGTCAATAGTCATATCAAAGCCCAATTTAATCTCAATTTATCCATTGTTGAACTCTTTAGAAATCCCACGTTGCAAATGCTAGCTCAGTGCATTAATTCCGTTAATTGTCAAGCCTCAAATGAACCTCAAGCGAGTCTTTCTAACGAAAAAAATAGCCACTCAAAAAACCAAGCAAAAACAACGCTTGCAGAAAATGAAATCCTTAAAAAATATATAACCTTTAATCTCTCTTTCCTCTATCCTTCAAACTGCTCAACCCAATGAACGATTTGTCAACTTCCTTAGAAATACCAGATACCGCGATTGCAATTGTCGGAATGGCGGGACGATTCCCCCAAGCTCAAAATTTAGAGGCCTTTTGGCAGAACTTAAAAAGCGGCAAAGAATCCATTACTTTCTTTAGCGATGAAGAACTGCAAACAGCAGGCGTCGATCCTGCCACCTTGAGCGATCCTAACTTTGTGAAAGCGCGGGCAATTTTAGATGAAGTGGAAGGATTTGACGCGGGTTTGTTTGGGTTGAGTCCGCGAGAAGCCGAAATTACCGATCCGCAACATCGCCTCTTTTTAGAATCTGCGTGGGAAGCGTTAGAAAATGCGGGATATGATGCGCCCAGATATCCAGGAGCCATTGGCGTCTTTGCGGGTTCGAGTTTAAGCAGTTATTTACTGAACGCCTGCTTGAATCCCCAGCTTAAAAATACGGTGGATTTGCATCAATTGGCGATTGGGAATGATAAGGATTTTCTAACCACGCGGGTAGCGTATAAGCTGAACTTAAAAGGACCGAGTTATACGGTACAAACGGCTTGTTCTACTTCCCTAGTCGCAGTCCATTTAGCCTGTCAAAGCCTGTTGAATGGGGAGTGCGACATGGCCTTAGCCGGGGGCGTTTCAATTAGCGCGGCTCGGAAAATGGGCTATTTTTACCATGAGGGGGGTATTGGTTCCATTGATGGGCATTGTCGCGCCTTTGATGCTGCTGCGAAAGGTACCGTAGGCGGGGAAGGCGTCGGTATTGTGGTTTTGAAGCGCCTCGAAGATGCCTTGAACGATCGCGATCGCATTCAAGCGGTGATTCGCGGATCGGCGATTAACAACGATGGAGCCTTGAAAGTTAGCTATACCGCGCCCAGCCTCGACAGTCAAGCCCAGGCGATCCGGATGGCGATCGCGATCGCGGAAATTCCCCCCGAAAGCCTCACCTATATTGAAACCCACGGTACGGGAACCCCTTTAGGAGATCCAATTGAAATTGCGGCTTTAACCCAAGCCTTTAGCAGTTCTCAGCGGGGGTTTTGCGCCATTGGATCGGTGAAAACCAATATCGGCCATTTAGACGCGGCGGCGGGAATAGCAGGGTTGATTAAAACCGTTCTCGCCCTGCAACACCAACAAATTCCCCCCAGCCTGCACTTCCAGCAACCCAACCCCCAGATTGATTTTGCCAACAGTCCCTTCTATGTCAATACCCAACTCTCGGCTTGGGAAGCCTGCGGAACGCCGCGCCGCGCTGGGGTGAGTTCCTTTGGTATCGGGGGTACCAACGCCCACGTCATTTTAGAAGAAGCGCCGCCTATAGTGCCATCCCCTCCGGTAGAGTCTGGGCAAGTGTTGCGACTCTCCGCCAAAACCGAAACCGCCTTAGAAACAGCGACTGCGAATTTCGTCCAACATCTGCAACAGCATCCCGATCTCAACTTAGCCGATGTTGCCTATACCTTACATCTCGGTCGCCGTCCCTTGGAGTATCGGCGGGCGGTGGTTTGTCAAACCGTAGCAGAGGCGATCGCAGCCTTTACCCATCCCCCCGCCTCCAGTTATTGTAAAACGGGCGATCGCTCCATTGCCTTCCTGTTTCCCGGACAAGGTTCGCAATACTTGAACATGGCGCGGGAACTCTACGACAGCGAACCCACCGTTCGCCATTGGATCGATCGCGGCTGCGAAGTTCTGCAACCGCATCTGGGTTTAGACTTGCGTTCCCGGCTTTACTCAGAAATAGACTCGCTGACGCCTACGGGAATTGCTCAACCTGCCTTATTTGTAGTGGAATATGCCCTAGCGCAACTGTGGATTTCCTGGGGCGTCGTGCCCGATGTCGCGTTAGGACATAGCATTGGCGAATATGTCGCCGCCACCCTAGCCGGGGTATTTACCTTTGAAGATGCCTTAACCCTCGTCGCCCAGCGGGGATATTGGATGCAGCAACAGCCGCCAGGGGCGATGCTAGCCGTGCAACAGCAGGCGGATCGGCTGGAATTGGGGGAAAACCTCTGGTTAGCGGCGTACAATAGCCCGACGCATTGCGTGGTTTCTGGCACCTTCGCCGCCATAGATGCCCTGCAACACCAGTTAGAACAAGCGGGGATAGGCTGTCGGCGCTTGCAAACCTCCCATGCCTTCCATTCTCCCTTGATGGGGAATGCGGTTGCGCCGTTGGTGGAATTGGTGCGGACATTGCAACTACAGCCGCCCCGTTTTCCCTTCCTCTCCAATGTTACGGGAACTTGGATTACGGCCGCTCAAGCCACCGATCCGAGTTACTGGGGAGAGCATTTAATCAACCCCGTGCAGTTTAGCCAAGGCGCTGCCGAACTGCTGAAAGACCCAGACCAAATTTTGATCGAAGTGGGGCCCGGTCGCACGTTAAGCCGCCTCAGCCAGCAGCAAAGCCCCTCTCAGACGATTTTAACGACGCTGCGCCATCCCCAAGAACAGCATTCCGATCGCGCCTTTATTCTCAATACCGTCGCCCAACTGTGGCTGGTGGGGGTGGAGGTTAACCCATCTGAATTCTACGCAACTCCTCGTTCTCGCGTACCGCTGCCCACCTATCCCTTTGAACGCCAGCGCTATTGGCTAGAACCCCATCCCCAGTTTCAAGCCTTGGTGGGACAAAACCCCCGCAACCTGCAACACAGGGAGATTTCAGACTGGTTTTATCTGCCTTCCTGGAAGCGATCGCTCTTATCCCAAAGTTCGGTCGCCAGCGGTTGCGTGTGGGTACTGATGGCAGAGAGTGCGGAGGGAAGGGAATTCATCGAGCAGTTGCAAGCGCGGGGGGTTCAGGCGATCGCCATCACCTCGCCCCATCCCGACTACCTCGCCCTGTTACAGAAAGGTTGCCCCACTCAAATTATCGAGGGTTGGGGGTTAAGCAACCCCTCGCTGACTCATGTTGAGAACCTGCTAGCCCTCGTGCAAAACCTGGGGGCGGCGAATATAACCCAACCCCTGACGCTGACGGTGCTGTCTAACCAAGTGCAGGAGGTGACGGGGTTAGAACGGGGAGAACCGGAAACTGCGATCGCCCTGGCAGCTTGTAACGTCATTCCCCTGGAATACCCCAACATCACCTGTCGCAGCATCGATATCGCGTGGCCTTCCCCAGAAGCGATCGCCCAACTGGTAGCGGAAGTCACCTCCAACAGCCGCGATCCGGTCGTTGCCTATCGCGGATCGCATCGCTGGCTGCCGAGTTACGAACCCGTGAGGTTAACGGCGACGACACCCCAACGGTTGCGCCATCAAGGGGTGTATTTAATTACCGGAGGACTAGGGGGTATTGGGTTCGCCTTGGCGGAATATCTCGCCCGTACCGTCCAAGCGCGGTTAATTCTGGTGGGACGAACGGCGAAAACGGCTGAGAAAGTCCCGGTTTTGGAGGCATTAGGGGCCCAAGTGCTAGTCGTGCAGGCAGATATTACCTGTCGCGAACAACTGCAACCCGCGATCGCGCTAGCGACGCAACGCTTCGGCCCGATCCACGGGGTTATCCATGCCGCCGGTATCCCTGGAGGCGGGACAATTCAACGCCTCGCGCCCGCACAACTGCATCGCACCCTCGCCCCCAAGGTGACGGGAACCCGCCTGTTAGCCGAACTGTTACAAGATGCCCCCCTCGACTTCTTCTACTGCTGTTCTTCCCTGAACAGTATGGTTGGCGTTCCCGGTTTGGTGGACTATTGCGCCGCCAATGCCTTCCTCGATGCCTTTGCCCGCACCCACCCGGCCGCCTGTGCCATTAATTGGGGCCGCTGGCAGGTGGGGATGATGGCAGGGTCAACGGAGGGAATGACGGTACAGGAAGGGGTTGCCGCTTTTGAGCGGATTTTAAGCAGTCCCCCGATGGCTCAAATTATCGTGTCGCCGGAAGACTTTGCTACCCTGCAAGCGCGATCGCGACAGGTGACGGCGTGGCAGGCACAACTCACGGCACAGGTGACGGCAAAACCCGCCCATCCTCGTCCCCCCCTGGAGACGCCCTACACGGCCCCCCGCAATGCCGTGGAAAGTGAAATTGCCCAGTTATCTCAGCAATTGCTAGGGGTTGAACCTGTGGGGGTAGAGGATAACTTTTTTGAGTTGGGGGGTGACTCGCTGATGGCAACGATGTTGATCTCGCGACTGAGCAAAAATTTTAACCTCGAACTTTCTCCCGCCAGCTTTTTCCACGCGCCCACAGTCGCCGCTTTGGGGGAAACGATCGTCGAACAGCTTGCCGTCAGGAGCGATCGCCAAAGCCTCGCCCAAGCCTTAGCTGAGATTGAAATGCTCTCTGACGATGAAGTCCAAGCTTTGCTGGCAACCACTGGGGGGATCTGATGAACGAACTCAACCAACGCCTTGCCAATTTATCGCCCGAAAAACGCCAACTTCTCCTCGAACGGCTTAAACAAGTTAAACCTAACGCCATTGGGCCCCAACCCCGCACCGGAGAACCATTAGCGCTTTCTTTCCCTCAGCAGCGGCTGTGGCTGCTCGATCGGTTGGAACCGCAAAACCCGACCTACAATATCCCCCAGGCCTATCGCTTGCGGGGGCGGGTGGATGTGGAGAGGTTGCGCGATAGCCTCAATAGTGCGATCGCCCGTCACGAAGCCCTCCGCACGGTGTTTCAGGAACAGGAGGGACAACCCCAACAGAGAATACTTCCTCACCTGACTCTGGCGCTACCTGTTATTGACTTGCAACCCCTGCCCCCTAAAGAACGGGAACAACAGGTTCAGCAGCAGGCGATCGCGGCGGCTCAATTTGCGTTTGACCTCAGCCAGGGGCCTCTATTACGCGCCCTGTTGCTGCAACTCGACTCCGCAGACTGGGTTTTGCTGCTGACGATCCATCACATTATTGCCGATGGCTGGTCGATCGGGATTTTGATGCAGGAACTCAGCCGCCTGTATGTCTGTGCAGCCTTACCGGAATTGCCCATTCAATATGCAGACTTTGCGGTTTGGCAAAAACAAACCTTTGGCGGCGAAAAACGGGAGGCGCAACTCGCCTATTGGCAGCAGCAGCTAGCAGGGGTCAATTCAACGCTAACTCTACCGAGCGATCGCCCCCGCCCTGCCGTGCTGACTTCTAGCGGCGCTACCCAGTCTCTAAGGCTTTCTGCGTCCCTGTCCCAGGATTTGAAACTTTTGAGCCAAAAAGCAGGTGTCACCCTGTTCGTGACGCTGCTAGCCGCCTTTCAAACCCTGCTTTACCGCTATACGCAACAGGTGGATATTGCTGTTGGGACAACGGTTTCCGGTCGCGATCGCGCCGAGACGCAAAGCTTAATTGGCTTGTTTGTCAATACCCTAGTCATGCGGACGGACTTGTCGGGAAACCCCAGTTTCCGCCAACTCTTAAACCGCGTTCGCCAGGTGGCTTTTGGGGCTTACGCCCACCAAGATTTACCCTTTGAGCAATTAGTAGAAGAACTCCGCCTAGAACGAAGTCTCAGCCATACGCCCCTCTTTCAAATCCTGTTTCAGTTGCAAAATCTGCCAATGACGCCTCTGTCGCTACCGGGCGTTGAAGTCAGTCGCTTACCCTTCGATCCCGGAACGGCGCGGTTTGACTTAACCCTGGAGATGGTGGAAACCGAGGATGGCTTAATTGCGATCGCTCAATATCGTACCGATTTATTTACAGCTAATACGATTACCCGAATGCTGGAGGGATACCAAACCTTACTTGCTGGTATTATCGCCAATCCCGATCGCGAGATTGCAACTCTCCCCCTCCTCACTCCCGCAGAACAGCATCAGCTTTTGGTGGAGCGGAACAACACCCAGGTAGACTATCCTCAACGGAGGTGTCTGCATCATTGGGTAGAACAACAGGTTGAACAAACTCCCGATGCAGTTGCAGTAGTTTTTGAAAACCACTCTCTCACCTATCGCCAACTCAATCTTAAAGCCAATCAACTCGCCCATCATCTCCAATCTCTCGGCGTTGGGATAGAAACCTTAGTTGGAGTCTGTACAGAACGTTCCCTAGAGATGGTTATCGCACTCTTAGCCATCCTCAAAGCCGGTGCAGCTTACGTTCCCTTTGACCCCACTTATCCTAAAGCTAGACTCGCGTTCATGTTACAAGACTCTCAAGTCCAAGTCTTGTTAACTCAATCTCATCTAATTGAAAGCTTACCCCAACATCCAGCCCAAATCGTTGATTTAGATAGCGATTTCTCTGCTTATCCAGCAGACAATCTTCAGGTCAAAGTTACACCGGATAACTTAGCTTATGTTATCTATACCTCTGGTTCCACAGGACAACCCAAAGGGGCGATGAACCTGCATCGAGGTGTAGTCAACCGTCTGTTGTGGATGCAAGAAGCTTATGGTTTAACTGCAACTGAGCGAATTTTACAAAAAACTCCCTTCAGCTTTGATGTCTCCGTCTGGGAATTCTTCTGGCCTTTAATAACCGGTGCGAGATTAATTGTTGCCCAACCCGGAGGACATCAGGATAGTCATTACTTAGTTAATCTCATCCAATCTCAACAGATTACAACGCTTCATTTTGTCCCCTCCATGTTGCAAGTCTTCCTCCAAGAAACCGGAGTCGAGAATTGCCAGAGTCTCAAACGAGTGATTTGTAGTGGAGAAGCCTTAAGTTGGGAATTACAACAGCGCTTCTTTAGCAAACTCAACGCCCAATTGCATAATCTCTATGGCCCAACCGAAGCCGCCATTGATGTCACCTTCTGGGAATGTCATCCAGATAGTCAATTAGGAAAAGTCCCAATTGGCAGACCGATAGCTAATACCGAGATTTATCTTCTAGACCAACATCAACAACCCGTCCCCATCGGCGTAGCGGGAGAATTGCATATTGGTGGAATGGGATTAGCCAGAGGATACTTAAATCGACCAGAATTAACCGCTGAAAAGTTTATCTCAAATCCCTTTAAGGCAGGGAAATTATATAAAACGGGAGACTTAGCAAGATATTTAGAAACCGGAGAGATTGAATATCTCGGAAGAATTGACCATCAGGTCAAACTGAGAGGATTGCGAATTGAATTAGGGGAAATTGAGGCAACTTTACTTCAGCATCCCGATATTCTCGCTTGCACAGTTGCAGTCATTCGCGATTATCTCGCAGCTTATCTTGTGCTTTCCCCCCAGGCGAGTTTGAACGTTGAACAATTGCAGCAATTTCTTCAACAAACCCTTCCCGATTATATGATTCCGGCGGTGTTTGTCCCCTTAGCAGAATTGCCCCTGACTCCCAATGGCAAACTAGACCGTAGCGCCCTCCCCGCGCCCGATATCGCGCCCGCACAGGCGACCTTTATCTCCCCTCGCAACCCGACAGAAACCTGGCTTGCGGGCTTATTTGCGGAGATTTTAGGGCAAGAACGGGTGGGCATTACCGATAACTTCTTTGCGCTTGGCGGTCACTCGCTACTCGCAACGCAAGTCATTTCCCGCGTGCGAACCCACTTTCAGTTAGAAGTTCCCCTCCGCGCCCTGTTTGAAAAACCCACCATTGCAGGGTTCGCCGAACGTTTAGAAACCTTGCGTTTAGCCCAACGACAGGTTGTTCCCAGTTTAGCGGGCCGTGCAGGTCGTAAGGACATTGAGCTATGAAGACAATCGATCGGTTTTTACAAGAGTTGTACGATCTTGATATCCAGCTTTGGGTTGAAGATAGCCGCCTGCGCTGTAATGGCCCGGAGGAGGTGTTAACTGAAGCGCTAAGTGCAGAAATTCGCGATCGCAAAGCCGAAATTATGGCAGTATTGCAGCAAACTCGGCCAGTCTCTGCACCCATTCTCCCCGCCGCGCGTCCGGGAAATTTACCCTTATCTTTTGCCCAGCAGCGCCTGTGGTTTCTCGACCAATTGGAACCGAATAGCCCTGTCTACAATATGTCGGCGGCGATTCGGATGAAAGGGGAATTGCACGTTGAAGCTTTAGAACAGAGTATCAGAGCGATCGCGCAACGTCACGAAACCCTACGCACCACCTTAACAACAGCGGAGGGTCAACCCGTACAGGTGATTCACCCTGATGTTGAGATGCGCTTACCGCTTTTGGATTTCTCAGCACATCCCCCCGACAAAGCCCTGGAATGGATTAACCAAACCACCCAAAAACCCTTTAACTTACAGCAAGGCCCCCTCTTCCGGGCGGAACTGATTCGCCTGCAAGCAACCGAGCATATCCTCGTTTTAACGCTGCACCATATTATCGCCGATGCTTGGTCGATTGGGATTCTGGTCAAAGAACTCAGCAGGGGCTATGCAGCCTTTTCTATCGGGAAGCCACCCGCCCTCGCACCCCTCCCCATCCAGTACGCTGACTTTGCCCTGTGGCAGCGCCAATGGCTTCAGGGCGAGGTTTTGGAGACTCAGTTAGCCTACTGGAAAAAGCAACTCGGCGGCGCGTTACCCGTTCTCCAGCTACCCACAGACCGCCCCAGGCCGCGCATTCAGACCTTCCGAGGGGCCAGACAGCTATTTTCTATCGACTCCAAACAAACCGCCGCCCTCAAAGCCCTCAGCCAGCAGCAAGGGGCAACGCTATTTATGACGCTGTTGGCCATCTTCAAAGTCCTATTGCATCGCTATAGCGCCCAAGAGGATATCTTAGTGGGTTCGCCCATCGCCAACCGCAACCGCACGGAAATTGAAGGTTTGATAGGTTTCTTTGTCAATACCTTAGTGTTGCGAACCGACCTATCGGGAAATCCCACCTTCTTAGAACTCCTCCAACGCTTGCGCCAGGTGACTTGGGAGGCTTACGACCGCCAAGATTTACCCTTTGAAAAGTTAGTGGAGGAATTGCAAAGCGATCGCGATCTCAGTTATAGTCCCCTCTTCCAGGTTAAGTTTATGCTGGAAGATGCCTCAAAACTTGACTTGCAACTTCCCGGCTTAAACCTGTCCTTCCTGCAACCGGAAAATCCCACCGCCAAACTCGATTTAAGCTTAGATTTCTACGAAACTGATTCAGACCTATTGGGGGTCTTCGAGTACAATAGCGATCTGTTTGAAGCCGATACCATTGCCCGGATGGTGGGACATTTCCAAACCTTGCTAACGGGTATTCTGACCAACCCGCAACAGCCCCTATCCCAGTTTCCCCTACTTACCCCCGGCGAACAGCAGCAAATTCTGGGGGACTGGAACCAAACCGCAACGCCCTACCCAGAGGAAAGCTTTCACCAACTGTTTGAAGCCCAAGTCGAACGCACCCCGGATGCCATTGCGGTCGCTTTTCAAAATCAGCGCCTCACCTATCGGGAATTGAATCAACGGGCGAACCAACTGGCCCATTATCTGCAAAAACAGGGCGTCCAGCCGGAAGTCCGAGTTGGGATTTGCATAGAGCGATCGCTCTCAATGATAATTGCTTTATTAGGCGTTCTCAAAGCGGGGGGTGCTTACCTTCCCCTTGACCCGGCCTATCCCGCAGACCGCCTTGCCTTCATGCTGTCGGACTCCCAAGTCCCCCTGCTGCTGACTACCGAGTCCCTAGTCTCGCAGCTTCCGGCCCACTCTGCCCAACTTATCTGTCTCGATACCGACTGGCCGACCATTGCCCAAGAACAGGACTGCAACCCCGAAACCCGCATCACTCCAGAAAACTTAGCCTATCTCATCTATACCTCCGGTTCTACGGGAACCCCCAAAGGCGTCCTCGTCACCCACGCAGGCTTAGGCAACTTAACAGCCGATAAGATTCGCACCTGCCAAGTCAAACCCCACAGCCGGGTTTTGCAATTCTTCTCCTTTGGCTTCGATGCCTCTATCCCAGAATTTGTGATGAGTTTGGGATGCGGCGCGGCCCTACACCTCGCCACGCCAGCAGAACTCTCGCCGGGACCTGCCTTAACCAAGCTGCTGCGCGAACAGGCCATTACCCATATTACCCTCACCCCCTCCGCCCTGGCGCTTCTCTCCCCCGACGACTTCCCCGCCTTGGAAATGGTACTTGTCGGCGGCGAGGCCCCCACGGCGGAACTGATTGCCCAATGGTCGAAAGGACGCCTGTTTATCAACGCCTACGGCCCCACGGAAACCACCGTCAACGCCAGTATGGTTCCCTACGGCGATACTCTGCGTCCGGCGGCGAATAAGCAATTGTATATTCTCGACCGCTATCTGCAACCCGTCCCAGCGGGCGTTCCTGGGGAGTTGTACATTGGGGGCGTGGGTTTGGCACGCGGCTATCTCAACCGCCCGGAAAAAACCGCAGCAGCCTTTATTGCCAATCCCTTCAGCCAGCAAAGCCGCCTCTACAAGACGGGGGACTTAGCTTACTATCGCCGAGATGGGCAGATTAAACTGCTCGGTCGCTTAGACAATCAGGTGAAAATACGCGGTTTTCGGATTGAATTGGGGGAAGTTGAAGCCCTGATGCTACAACATCCCGATATCCGCGACTGTGCGGTGGTGGTACGAGAGGCACAACCGGGGGATAAGCGCCTTTGTGCTTATTGGGTGGCGGAACCGGGTCGAAATCTGACGAAGGGCGACTTGCGCCGGGAGTTGGAGGCAAAGTTACCGAAGTATATGGTTCCTGCGGTGTTTATCCAACTGGAGGCTTTGCCCCTCAATCCCAATGGTAAGGTAGACCGTCAAGCGTTACCCTCACCTGATTTTACCCGCCCAGAGTTGGCGGGAGCCTATGTTGCCCCGCGCGGGCCTGTTGAAATGCAGCTAGCGGAGATATTCGCAGAGGTTCTCCAGGTGGAACGGGTGGGGGTTAATGATGACTTTTTTGAGTTGGGGGGTCATTCGTTACTGGCGACTCAGTTAATTTCCCGTCTGTTACAGCGCTTTGGGGTGGAGTTGGCGGTGTTGGATTTGTTTGAAGCGCCAACGGTGGTGGGGTTAGCCCAACGCTTGTCTGGAAAATCTTCTGCTAAGTTAGATAATCTCTTGGCATTCCTCCAAGGGGAAGCGGTTCTCGACCCTAGGATTATTCCTCCTCAGAATAGGGCGAATGGGGATAACCCGCAGGCGATTTTCCTGACGGGGGCGACGGGGTTTATCGGGGCGTTCTTGCTGGCTGAACTGTTGCAGCAAACGAGGGCGGAAATTTACTGTTTGGTACGCGCTGAGACGGCGGAGGCGGCGCAACGACAGCTACAGGGGACGCTGGAGTCTTATCAGATTTGGCAGGAAGGCTTTAAAACTCGCATTATCCCAGTGGTGGGGGATTTGGCGAAACCGCGTTTTGGGTTATCTGAATCTGAGTTTAGCGCAATGGGCGATCGCATTCAGGTTATCTATCACGGGGGCGCGTGGGTGCATCATGCTTACCCCTATACGCTGCTGAAACCGACGAATGTGTTAGGGACTCAGGAGGTGCTGCGGTTCGCCTGTCAAGGACAAGCCAAACCCGTCCATTTCCTGTCTGCAACTAGCGTGTTCTCGCCGACTCAAGCGTCTGGCGTGCAGGTAATTCAAGAAACGGATAGTTTGGCAGATTTTCCTGCCCCCCTGGGCGGTTACAACCAAAGTAAGTGGGTGGCAGAAGGCTTAATGCAGCAAGCGCGCGATCGCGGTCTTCCCATCTTTACCTATAGATTAGGGCGAATTGCGGGGGACAGTCAAACGGGCTGCTTTAATGTCAATGATTTCCTCTATCGCCTGATTATCGGTTGCGTGCAGTTGGGAAGCGTTCCCGAAGGCGAAATGATGCTGGATGTGTTGCCTGTCGATTATGCCAGCAAAGCGATTGTGACGCTATCGCAACACCCAACGGAGAACCGCGTTTTTCACCTGGTTCATCCCCAGCCTGTCTCGTCTGGGGTGCTATTTGAGCAACTGCGATCGCTTGGCTATTCTATCCAATCTCTGCCCTACGAGCAATGGCGGGCAAAATTGCTACAGATTGCCCAACACCAACCAGAACATGCTTTATATCCCCTCGTTCCCCTATTTCCCCCTCAGACTGCGGCTTCCAACCCACCCGCATTGCAGTTTGATTGTCAGAACGTGCAAGCCGGGTTAGCCCATAGCCCCATTCGTTGTATTCCCCTGGACAATTGCCTCTGGGAAACCTACTTTAAGCACCTCATCAAACGGGAATTTTTACCCCAGCCTTCTGTTCTGAACTCCTCTATTTAATCTTAGGAAAAATCTGCAAATGTCTTCAATCAATCGCTATACCGATTACGATCCTTGGGCGTGGCTTTATAACCAATCAGAAGCCCAACTCGCCTATCAACGATTTATGCCTTGTTTGGAAAAGGTGCTGTTTCCTGCTATTCCTAAATCGGCTAAAATTCTCGACCTCTGCTGCGGTACGGGACAGCTTTCTCACCAACTCACCCAACGAGGATATCAAGTCACGGGGTTAGATGGTTCGGAGCAAATGTTGCACTATGCCCGCGAGAATGCCCCGCAAGTCACTTTTGTCTTAGAAGATGCCCGTAATTTTCACTTTGAGACTCAATTTGATGCGGTGCTTTCAACAGATTCGGGATTGAATCACATTTTGAGTTTAGAAGAGCTTCAGCAAGTCTTTCAGAATGTGTTTAATGCGCTGAAGCCTAACGGACTATTTCTATTTGACTTAGGCTTAGAAAAGCGATATCGTAACATTCCGGTGAATGATGGCGAACTGAAAGAAGATTATGCTTGGATGGTTGGTGAAACTTACGATCCTCTCCAAAAAAAGGGAACGTTTACAATTACTATGTTCCAACCTCAAAGCCCGTCTTCTTCTGCTCAAACTCATTCGCGATCGCAGCAAATTAAGCGCTCTATTTTCAACGCTGTTCTCCGCTATCTCAAACCCTCAATTTTATTAAATTGGGTCGAGAAAGATTGGCAGCGCTCAGATCTAACTTTTTCCGTAAAACCTTATGCCCAGCAAGAAGTACAGGCTGCTCTAGAAGCTGTAGGATTTACGCAAGTCCAAGTTTATAAGCCTACCGGAAAACTCTCAAAGTCTCCAGAAAAACGCTATGCCTATTTTATGGCTTGCAAGCCTTCTTTTTCAGAAACAACCCAATTCCAAGCGCAAGAAAAAGAACCTTTAATTTTCTATCGCGATTCTAAACAAGCTTAACTAATTTCTAACTCGCCTTACTCTAGAGTGAGGAGTTAGAGATAAAGTTTTGCAGTAACACAAACAGACCCAAAAGTAACATACTTGGCTTGACAGGATTCCTTAAAGATGCTTACTAAGACAACCCCTGATTTAAGACAACAATATCTTCAAGAATTCATTGCCCGCTATACACAGCGACTCAAAATTCCAAAAAAATGACTCAGGAATGTCGCGCCGTCTTAGCCGATCCGCGCGTTCCAGATTGGTTTGAAATGCCAATTAAAGAATTGTGCTATTTAATTGTGGCAAAACAAGCCCAAGGTTCGCGAGTCTGGGATGTCGATAATAACGAATACATCGATATTATGATGGGATTTGGGGCGAATCTTTTGGGACACAATCCCCCTTTTATTAAAGACGCGATCGCCCAACAATTGGAAAAAGGAATTCCCCTCGGCCCGCAAGCCGAACAAGTGGGGGAAGTTGCCGAATTAATTTGCGAATTAACAGGCATGGAACGGGTTGCTTTTAGCAATACCGGAACCGAAGCCGTTATGAGTGCCATTCGCCTTGCAAGGGCAGCAACAAAACGCCCTAAAATTGTAGTCTTTTCCGGTTCCTATCACGGTCATTTTGATAGCGTTTTAGTCAAACCGGGTGCAAACCACTCAGCGGAACCCTTCGTCCCTGGGATTCCCTCCAGTCTGGTTCAAGATATCCTAGTTTTAGAGTATGGCAATCCCCAATCTTTAGAAGTCATTCAAACCCATCAAACCGAAATTGCAGCGGTTTTAGTCGAACCCATCCAAAGCCGCCACCCGAATTTACAGCCGAAAGCCTTTCTTCAAGAACTGAGAACCCTGACGCAAGCCACGGGAATTGTTTTAATTTTTGATGAGATGGTGACGGGGTTTCGCCTGCATTTAGGCGGCGCGCAGGCTTGGTTTGGTGTCAAAGCCGATATCGCCACC
The DNA here is from genome assembly GCF_030285425.1 of Geitlerinema calcuttense NRMC-F 0142. Taxonomy (NCBI): domain Bacteria; kingdom Bacillati; phylum Cyanobacteriota; class Cyanophyceae; order Geitlerinematales; family Geitlerinemataceae; genus Geitlerinema; species Geitlerinema calcuttense. The sequence goes on from NZ_JASVEJ010000034.1 coordinate 28,695, forward strand.
TATGGTAAAGTGGTAGGCGGCGGGATGCCCATTGGCGTCATTGCAGGTCAAGCAGAATATCTCGATCGCATTGACGGGGGAATGTGGGATTATGGCGATGATTCCTTTCCCCAGGTAGAAAGAACCTTCTTTGCGGGAACCCACTGCAAACACCCCTTAGCGATCGCTGCTGCACGGGCCGTCCTCCACTATCTTAAACAGCAAGGCCCCTCCCTACAAGAGCAACTCAACCAGCGCACCGCCGCTTACGTCACCGAACTCAACCATCACCTAGAAGCCTGTCAGCTTCCTGTGCGGATGGCCAATGCTGGCTCATTCTTCGGTCCAGTTTTCCCCGATGTTCCCCCATCGGAAATGATGCCCTTCATGGCGGGGTTAAACCTATTGCGCTACAGCTTATTCCATCAAGGTATTTTACTGCGCGGAGAAGGCGGCGGTTTCTTTTCGACCGCTCATAGCGATGCGGATATTCAAGCGGTTCTGCAAGCGATGAAAAATGGGATTCGCGACTTGCAGGAAGCCGAATTTTTTCCGCCTCCCTTAAGTTAATTCAACCCCACTCATTTTGATAGGTCAACAGGGCTATCAACCCACCAACGCCCAACTTCATTTTGCCCGCCGATGACCCAAAATCCTTTTCCCAATCGACTTTACTTGCTAGCACCTTGGGACTTACCCATCGAGCAACCGTTGAATGAAACGGATCGGGTCAAACTCGGTCAAACCCTTCAACAGTTTTTACAAATTCTAGACCAAAACTGCGATTCGCGAAGCGATCCCTGCGAGAATCGCATTGCCCTCGCCGCTCTCGATCGGGAACTGGCGAGTTTAGATCTGGGTACCCTTCAACCCGCACCCATCCCTTCGACGCAAACGCCGCTGAAGCCTTGGGAAGTGTCAGATTTTGATAACTATTTCAACGTCAGCCATGTCCAATCTTCAGAATCTCCAACCTGCGTAGTGTGGAGTCTGCTGATGACTTATCAAATTTTTCTGAAACTTCAGTGCGATAGCGAACCGTTTGACTTAACCCAAACCGAACGGTTAAAAGCCGGGATGAAAAGTCATGCGTTCCTACTCGCACGCGTTTTTAACTTATCTTTAGAGAACCGGTCATGACTCAAGTCAATGCAAAAATAGCGATCGCAACTCTCGATCCCCAGCAAATTTGGCAGGGGTTTCACTGGCTGTTTTTTGTGAATACCCAAGGCTTAATTGTCAGTTTGCGACGGTTTGAGCGTTATTTATCCCTGGGGAACTTGATGCAAGCCCAAACGGAACTCGAAACGGCAACTGAGTTAATGCTGGCTTCTGGTGCTTTAATGCACCTAGCGGGAAGCGTGAGCCGACAAGCGTATGAACAACAGATCCGCCCTAGTATGAGTCCTCCCAACGTCCAATCTAATGACTTTAGCGGTTTGATGTCGTGGGATCATGCGGCTTTGGTAGAGTTGTGGAAAAAGTTGCGCCCTGTTTTTAAAACGCTTCCGGCGACTTTGCAACCGCAGCACCAACGCTTTGTGCAAGCCTATTTCAGCCTAACTGAAGCCCATCGCTCGGTTTGTCAGAAATTTGGAGGAGAGGAAATTGGCAGCTTGCGTTGTGAGAAAAGTACGGCAGTTAATGTATTAGATAAATTTACGCGCAATCGTACCCAACTGATCGATCCCAATCATCAAGCTGTTCGAGGTTGTCCGTTTCATCCCCATGTTTAACGTGAGTTCTCAGTCTAAATCTTGGATTACCTACCCCCAACCCAATCCCAGAGCAAAGTTGCGCCTATTCTGCTTCCATTATGCTGGAGGGGGCGCGGTTAGCTTCCGCAATTGGTCGGATGCTTTGCCCTTTGAGGTGGAGGTTTGCCCGATAGAACTCCCCGGAAGGGGGGCGCGGTTGTTTGAGCAGCCGTTTGCACAGTTACAACCCCTGATTGAAGCGCTGTCGGTGGCGCTGGTTCCCCACTGCACGAAGCCTTTTGCGTTTTTGGGGCATAGTATGGGGGCGTTGGTGGGTTTTGAGCTAGCGCGATCGCTGCGTCGAAAAGGCGATCGCCTTCCCCTATACTTATTGCTATCGGGTCATCGCGCCCCGCAACTCCCGGATCTCGATCCGCCGCTACACGCTCTACCAGATGATCAATTGCTGCAAGAGCTGCGTCGTTATAATGGTACGCCGGAAGCCGTCTTGCAAAATGCGGAGTTGATGCAACTGTTATTACCAACCCTGCGGGCTGATTTTTCTGTGGTAGAAACCTATCGCTATCAACCAGAACCCCCCCTAGATTGTCCGATTTTTGCCTTTGGCGGTTTGCAAGATTGGAAGGTAAAGCCGGAAGATTTGGAAGCTTGGCGACAACAAACGACTCAAGCCTTTACACTCCAAATGTTTCCAGGCGATCATTTCTTCTTACACGCTCATCAAGCGCTGGTATTGCGAAAAATCTCCGATCTATTAGAGCAAGTTCTGGGTTGAGGGGAAGGAGAATGGTTGCTTCTCTAGAGGGATGGTTGCGCTGTCCGGTGATTTTAACGGAGTATCCCGACCAAAGGTTTACCTTAGCAGAGAATGAGGTGCAGGTTTGGCGAGTTTTTGAAGGGCAACAAACCTTTCCGCTTGAACGCTTGCAGGCGATCCTGAGTTTAGAGGAGCGAGAGCGGGCCGCAAAGTTTCGGTTTGAAACCGATCGCGATCGCTTTATTCTGGCTCGCGGTTTGCTGCGGGTGCTTCTGAGTTATTATACGGGTCAGGCGGCTGCGGATCTATGTTTTCGTTATGGTGAATTTGGCAAGCCGGAATTAGAACCGCCTGCGGTCTGTTTTAATGTATCGCACTCGCCCGGATTAATTCTCTACGCCGTAACGCGCGACCGCGCTGTGGGGATTGATGTAGAATCTATCCGCACGGACTTTCCCGATTTGGAGATTGCTCAGAAGTTTTTTGCACCCCAAGAGTTTGCAATGTTGCGCCAACTTCCGCCAGAAATGCGGTGTTTGGCTTTTTTCTGGGGTTGGACGTGCAAGGAAGCTTATATTAAAGCAACGGGTAAAGGACTTTCTCTACCCCTCAATCAGTTTACAGTATCGCTTTTGCCCACAGAACCCGCCCAGTTACTCAGCACTGTCGGAGATAGTCCGGATCGGTGGTTGCTCCAGGCTTTAAATCTGGGGGAGAATTATGCTGGGGCTTTGGCGGTAGAAGGACGAGATAGCCAGGTTAAGTTGCTGGAACTGTGCATTTAAGATTCTCGCAATACGTAACCCACGCCGCGCACGGTTTGAATCAGGCGTTTTTCTTCCTGGGCTTCCAGTTTCAGCCGCAGATAGCGAATATAGACTTCAATAATATTAGAATCGCCCATAAAATCGTATCCCCAAACTTTCTCTAAAATTTGGTCGCGGGTTAAGACCTGTTGGGGATGGGCCATGAGATATTCAAGTAAGTCGAATTCTTTGGCGGTAAGATCGATGGGGCGATCGCGCCGATGCACTTGTCGGGTACGCCGATTTAAGACAATATCTATAAATTGGAGGGTTTCTGACTCTTCATCTTGGGTGCGTCGCAAATGCGCCCGCACTCTGGCTAAGAGTTCTTCGATGCTGAAGGGTTTAACCACGTAATCATCCGCCCCAGCATCTAACCCGGCAACGCGATCGCCAATCTCATCTTTCGCCGTTAAGATAATCACGGGGACTTTATCGCCCGTCGCCCGCAACCTCCGGCAAATTTCCACTCCAGACAACCCCGGAAGCATCCAGTCAAGGATCGCTAAGTCGGGTTGCAATTCTCTAGCATGGGTTAACCCGGTAAAACCATCATTGGCTACGCTCACTTTGTACCCTTCATAACCGAGTTCTAACTCAATGAAACGAGCAAGTCTAGGTTCATCTTCGACTAGCAGGATGTGAGCGCTCATAGTTCGGGTAGACTCTAGGGGGTAAATCCATTGTATTTGGGGTGTTGGCGATCGCACTCAACCCCGGTTCAGGCTGAAAGCTTGTCTCCTAGCACTTCGATTAAAGATTGACGCATCACCTCAACGGGGACGGGTTGCCCTAACCATAACTGTAATGCTTCTGCTCCTTGTTGGACTAGCATTTCTAATCCATCAATGGGGGTTGCGCCACATTGGGCGGCTTGTTGCAAAAATCGGGTCGGCTTTGGAGTGTATATTAAATCGTAGGCGATCGCGCCCTTTGGCAAGTTTTGCAAAACTGCCAATTCCACTGGAGAATCAGCGATATGGGGATGCATCCCGATGGGTGTGGTATTCACGAACAAACTTGCGTCGGGGAGGAGTTGCGCCAAGTTCTCCCAGGGGTGAATTTGCAAAATCTGCGCCCCCCAACTGGCTTGAAATGCCTGTAATTTCTGCCAATTTCGCCCAACAACCTGAATTTCAGCAAACCCTAACTGAAGACATCCCGCCACAACTGCCCGCGCTGCGCCTCCGTTCCCTAAAATGACAGCACGGGCTTGAGTCCAATCTTGGTTTAAACTCGCTAGGGGTGCCACAAACCCTGCAACATCTGTATTGGTTCCTTTCCACCCCGTCTCGGTTCGCCAAACGGTGTTGACGGCTCCCACAGCCTGAGCAATGGGGGTAATCTCTGATAAGAGGGGTATGATGGCCTGTTTATGGGGAATGGTAATGCTAAATCCAACCAGATCGATGGCTTGAAATCCCGCGATCGCAGTCTCTAAACTTTCCGGTTGAATGGGAAACGGCAGATAAACATAATCTACCCCCAAATGCGCGATCGCCGCATTATGCATCACTGGCGATAGCGAATGCTTCACCGGATAGCCAATTACCCCTAAAAGTCGCGTCGTTCCTCGAATCACCGCTCTTATCCTTATACCAACTGAGCCTCTCTCATCCTAAGCTAAACCCAGGATTGCAAGAATCTTCCCCCCTCTTTCCCCAACTCCTAACTCCCAATTCCCAATTCCCTATTCAAGCTCGGCGCTTGACTACAACCAAGGTAATATCGTCATAAATTGTATGATCGCCAATATGTTGGCGAATATCCTCAACCAGAGAGGCGCGAATTTCTGAGCAAGAACGCGACCAATTTTGTTGAATAATGGTCATTAAACGTTCGATTCCGTAGAGAGCGCGATCGCTATTTTCCGCCTCTGTTACACCATCCGTATATAAAACAATCCCATCCCCCGGATTTAGGTAAAGAGAATGTTGACCCACAAAGGTGCTAATATCTTCGACTAAACCAATGGGAAAGCCTAATTCATCCGTATCAATGCGCTCAATTTCTCCATTTCTTCGCACAACAATGGCTTCTTCATGTTGACCGCTTAAATACAGATTTCCTTCCCAATAATCTAACAAAGAAAGCGTTAAATTCTTATGAGAATTCATTCGCTGGACATTTCTGTAAATCGTTTGATTGAGCGCATTGAAGATTTTAACCGGATCGCGCTCGTTAACAGCAAGCAGCGTGCGAACTGCGGTTTGTACCATAATCATTAAAACGCCGCTTTCTAGTCCATGTCCTGTAACATCGCCTATCCCAATTTTAATTTGATTTTCCCCTTGAAGAATATCGTAATAATCGCCCCCAACTTCATTGGCAGCTTCCATAAAGCCAGCAATTTCTAAATCGGGGATAGCCGTTAATTCTTGTTCCTTGGGTAAAATCATTTGTTGAATTTTACGAGCAACATCTAACTCCGCACTCATTCGCACATTTTCTTCCTTCAATTGCTCGTTAAGCGAACTAATTTCTTGATTAGCTAACCTCAATTCTGTTGTGCGTTCTTCTACTCGATTTTCCAACTCCCGATTGACCTCTTCTAGAGCGCTAAATGAGGTTTGTAGCTGAATAGCCATCTGATTAAAAGATTGACCGAGGGTTTCTAATTCATCAATCCCTGTAACGCTAACGCGCCGTTCTAAATCGCCTTGAGCGATCGCACTAACAGCCTGGTTTAATTGAGTAACTGGACGAATAACCCGCCGCGCGATCGCAATTCCGGCAACTGTAGCCACCCCTAGCGTCAGCAAGCATAATCCAATCGTTGTGCGAGCATTGGCGTGGATCTGTTCCATAAAATCGGCTTCGGGAATGGCGACAATCACCAACCAGTTAATCCCATAGCGATCGCTAATCGGCGAAACCTCTAAAAATAGCCGTTCTTGATTAAACTTAAACGCCAATTGTTGAGGCTGTTGAATCTGTTCTAAACTGCCAAAATGCTCGTAAAGATAGCGCGTTGTTGCTTGCGTAACTGGATTAGTGCTTCGATCTCCAGTAATAGGTTCGGCTTCTCCTTTTTCATTCAACCGATAGGGAGGATTCGCCGTAGAAGTCGCCACTAAAATTCCCGACCGCTCTAGAATAAAACTTTGTCCAGTTTTCCCAACCTTCAAGGTACTGAGAAACTGGCTAATGGTCGATAAAGACAGATCCGTTGCAAAAATTGCCAAAAGTTCTCCCGTGTCGCTATAAAGCGGACGAGTCGCCGTAATTCCCAGCGCTGGCGGACTGAAATAAGTATAAATTGGCGACCAAATTGGACTTTGATTCTCAACAGTTGCAATGTACCACGGACGCCGCCGAGGATCGTAGGGACGGCTCAACGTATTGCTGAGTTGAGCGGGATATCCTTGGGCGTCGGGAAGATAAGCATGATAATATCCTCCGGTACTTTCACTGACTAAATCAACCGTAATCGTCCCTCCTTCGCGGCCCGCACCAATATATTCTCCTTGCTCGTTACCAACATAGATCAAACTCATCAATTCAAACGCCTGAATTTGCTGCCAAAAATGGCTCATCATCAGGTTGTAATTGCTTAAATCGAGCGTTCCGTAGCGAACCGCATCGGCGTTGATCTGGTTAATAGAATGGGGAGTGGCTAGATAGATAGATAGGCGTTCTTGAATGCGGGCAACAATTTCGCGGCGCAGTTGAGAAGCCACCTCGTTGACGCTTTGTTGACCATTGCGAAAGGACAGATAACCTGTCAGTCCAACCGCCAGAAAAATTTGGGCGACAAACGGAACGATCAACAGAGGTCTGAGGGATAGAGATTTGTGGGGCTTGCGAACAGCAGACGGGCGCTGAACAAAAGAGGACTTCATAAAGAATCAGGAGATGGAGAGAGGGATGAGAGAGACAGGAGAGTTTGTTGAGTCTGACATCTTGCGCCAGTGCTAGAAACCGGGTTTCTTGCCAATCGCTCAAGTTGAAACCCAGTTTCTCAGGTCTGACTGAGAATGGAGCAAGATCTGATTTGAGTCGAATTTTTCTGAGCATAACTCAGTCCATCAAACTCCGCACCCTAAAAAAAAGCAGGCGAGTTCAGACCCACCTGTTCTCTATTTTTTCAGTTGTCGATTTTTAATCTTTCTTTAGAGTTGGCGCTGATATTCTTCAAGTAAATCCATGAGATTGACTTGAACTTGCATGGGAAGGAGATCGGCTAGGGGAATTTCTCGCTTCCCGCCGCCGAGTTTGACTGGAATACTTTGGAGAACGCCGAGAACGTCGTCTTCATTGAGCGAGTTGCTAGTCAGCATAGGATAAAGACGTTCTGCTAAGACGGTATGTAGGTGAGCATCCCGAAGATACAGATGCCACTTGGCCACATCAATGTAGATATTTTCGCCAATTTCAGCCGATAGTTTTTCAATGGCTTCAGTTGCATTTAGGTTAGTCATAATTTAGTGAGATCCTCTATCTAGGAGTTGGGAGTGCTTTGTTTTTGATAGTCAGCGATCGCAAAAATATAGATCGCATGAATCAACAGCAAACCCATCCAACTTAAGGTTAGTGCGATCAACCATTGCCAATGAGCGGATCGTAACGTTTGGAAAAACCACAACCCGGAGTTGGTTGCAGCAAAAAGACCCACATGAACCGCAAAGTTCATGCGATCGTCTAAACGACGATAGGCGGGGTCGTTACGGGTGGGTTTGCGAGGCCAACGAGGAGGCATAGGCAGTTGTAAAGTAAAAGGAGTCGTTAATGGGGTCAAGCCCTGAGTAGTTCTAACTTATCGCACTCTTTGACCCAATTGCTTAATGAAAAATTTGATAAGGCAAGCCTAAGAATTGGCAAGTCAACAAGTGAGTAGCGCTAGAATTCAAAGAGACTGGACTGAACTCTTGTAAGTTGGACGGGTGGTGTGAAGAACTCGCGCCGTTTTCGCAAAACCAAGTTTAAGCGTCGTTCTCATCTGGCGATCGCAGTTCTCCCGGATGCGGAGGCGGCTTTTGCTGCTTACCGCTTGGTGCAACAACATGGCATCTCCCCGGAATATTTGGCGATTGTGGGTAAGGGCTATAATTCTCCGGAATGGGTCGGTTTGCTCAAACCGATGCAAATTACCTTCCGTCAAGCTCGCAGCATGGCGATCGCTACAGGAGGCCTAGGAGCGATCGCAGGCTTTCTGATTATCCTCACCCTAAAAGTTTGGTGGGTTCCCCCAATCGATCTCAGTTGGGCGCTATTTCCAGCCGCAATCCTCGTCTGTGGCTTCTGTGGGGCTGTAGTTGGCGGTCTTATGGGCTTTTTTGGGGAAGGCAGTACAGCAGGTATCTATCGCCATCACCTCCGCCAGGGCCGTTATTTACTCATGGTAGAAGGCCCCGAACCCCTCGTTCGCCTCAGCAAGGAAGTTTTAAGTCAGTATTCCACACCCAGAGCTTATTGAGGGAATTGGGAATTGCCAACTCCTAATTCCCTTCTTCCCCAACTCCCTTCTTCCCCCGTTCTAGATGGGGAAGTTTGAGCAAGACGCCTGCGAAGAACCAGTAGTAGACGGCGACGGGATCGACATCGAGAGGATAGTAGTAGGGAAAATAGCTAATAAACAGGACAAATAGCCAAAGGCATAGTCCTAAAGCCCGCAGGTTGGGGTCTTGTAGGGAACGGTAGGCTTTGAAGGTGATGTAGCTGAGGGTGGTAACTAGGGCGAGTACGCCGAGAACGCCGAAAGGACCGATTTCGTACAGAACTTTAGCATAGTAGGTTTCAATCAGGCGGGGATAACCGAAGAAGCGCGAGGAGTTGGTGGCTGTTCCGATCCCGTTTCCTAACCAACTATTCAGGTTATTGATAACCCAGATGAATTGTTCCATCATGAAGGCGGGTGGGGGGGAGGCGTTCCAGCGGTTGATGAAGCTGTCGAGTTGTTGTTGAACTTTGTCGAGGTTACTCAGAAGTAAGATGACGAGAAAAACGGCTAGTCCCAGTTCAAAGGGTTGCAGTTTTTTGTGGGTGGTGGTGAAAATCTGTAAAAAGACTAAGATCATGGGGACGAAGCCTAAAGCGGTGCGCTGACCGGAAATCACGGTCATGACGACTAAAAGGGCGATCGCAATCAAGCTTAAACATCGCCACAACCGCTTGGGATCGCTAGCCCCTGCCGCGAAGGCTAAAAAGCTGCCGGAGATCAGGAACCATCCCCATTGCCAAGGGGCGACGAAGGTTCCGGGCAAGCGGATTAAGGATAATTCGGGGTTGAAGAGTAACGATCCGCCGACAAAGCAACGCGCGCCGAGGGAGGCTCTGACGGCATGTTCTCCGGTGAGGTTTTGACTGCCCGGACAAATGCCGTGGATCAGCATTAGGTATTGAATAAAGGCTAAACTACAGCACGCTAAAATCACGACGGTGTGCGATCGCGTGAAGAATAAGAGGCTGCGGCGATCGCGGATTAGGTAATAGGCACAGAAAATTAAGGGGATGTAGCCAAATAGGGTTTTAAATCCCACTAAACCCATGAGCAGGGGATAGGCGCGGCGTTGCAGGACAATCTGGGCTGGTAGATTCGTGAATAGGAAGCACAGCAGGCAGATTGCACCTAAGAAGAGTAGGGGCCATTTTAGAGGGGAGGCGATCGCGCGAAAGGAGCGGGTATTTTTGGTAATGTGGATCAAACCGATCAGGGCAGGAAAGTAGAAGATGTCTTTGACAAGATGAAACAGTCCATGCCCTTGACCGAGGTTATAGGTGACAGTCCCCGCAAAGGGCATATATAGCAAAAATAGCCATAAGCTGAGTTGGGGATACTGATAGCCGATCGCCATTGTGAATATGCCGATCGCTGAGATAATTCCTAAGAGGGGGCGTCCGAGTAAGTATCCTGTCGCGCCAGCCACTAGAGCCAAGATAACCCCTAGGATAAGTTCTCTTTGCCTGAGAGATAATGCGATCGCCTTTAATTCAACTTTGGCCATGTTTGCAAGATGGGTGGGGAGCAAGACTCTATCTCGACTCTAGTTTGGCTTATTTTCTCAAGAATGCCTCCCTCAAGATCGATTCTGGGGTAGACTTCGAGGGACAAGCAGCCAGAGATGGGCGTTTCTAAAGTCCCTATGGAACTGAACCTGAAACTGGTTTTCCAGTAGGGTGCTGAATTCTGGGGTGATGCGGTTGTTGGGGTAAACCAACCAAGTGCGCGAGGGGGAGAAGGGGAGTTGGGCGATCCAGGCTCTCAATGCGGTTTCGTTGAGGCGATCGCGCGGGAGGGGTTGCGGGTAGTTAATGCTGGCTTTTCCTGAATAGTAATGGTTTAAGGCCAGTTGGGGTCGGGTATGGCTGGAAATCCATAAGATGCGATCGCCGGGTTGTTCGCGGTTGCTGATGGTTTGGATCAGATCGCGGTAATTTCCAGTGACGCCGATATAACGATCGCTGCGAGTATAATAAGCGTGCAGTCCTAAGCTGAGGGCGATCGCGTAAACGAACAAAACGCCCAACGCCAAGATGCGCCAACGCTGCCACAGTTTTTCCAGGGCGATGGCGATCGATAAGAATAAGTAGGGACTGACGAGCAAAAGGTAGCGCGTGACCCAAAAGGAGCGGCTCCCCTGGGAGAGCATAAAGATTGCGCCGAGGGGGACAAATGCCCAGATGCTAACCCAGGTAACGCGCGGTTCGGGGGGGCGCAACCACAGGGCGATCGCAACTAATCCCCACAGCACCAGAATAAATCCTTGAAAAAACAGGGTTTGGTAGGGAGGAGTCGGTGGAAAAGGATAGGCGGTGAGAAAGCGAATTTCTCGCAAAACATGGCTCAAACCTGGGGTGGAAGCCTCTACCCAATGCGAACCGCGCGAGTTGAGGATGGAGTAGAGGGAGGGGAGAGAACCGAGGGCGATCGCGATCGCCCCTCCCAAAAATCGCCCAATTGCTCTCTTATTGCGCCGAAAATGCCACACCACAATCGCACCATCTGCGATCGCTAGGGCTGCATTAATGGGGGTGGTAACAATCGCTAATATTCTGAAAATTGACCACCCTAACAGCGGTTGAATGGCACCCGGACGATCGATAGCTCGAACCAATAAAAGGCTTCCTGCCAGTCCGAGAAACAGACTTAAGGTATAGTAGCGAACTTCTTGGGCGTGGTTGATAATGGTCGGGGAAAGCGCGAACAAAAGGGCAGCAATTAACCCTGTAGCAGGTCGAAATAGACGGCAGCCCAGATGATAAATTAAAATCACGCTGCCTAAAGCGAATAGAACGGACAAGCTTCTTAACCAGGCATCATGATGGCCTAGCAGCATCCATCCGCGCAGGAGAAGGTAGTAAAGTAGGCGACCCTTGCTAAATGTTGGAGGAAACGCGACGTTTTGAGCGTCAGCAATACTAATTAACTCATCAATCCACAGGCTTTTAGCATCCAATTGAAAGAAATAGAGAATGGCTGCTAATAAAACGATGAAGCCAATGGGAATTCCGGGATGAAAGGGAATTTCTCTAATAGAAGAAATTCGTTGAGGCGAAGCAAGGGGAGAAGACATAGGCCCGCCTAAAAATTGATTTTCGACGGGCTATTATATTCGCTTTTATGCCTGAAGCGCTGTATTGATACGTTCCTTTAAGAAAGTAACAACTTCCTCAATGGCAACCTCTTCTGCGGCGTGGTTTATTCGCTGAACAATTTCAACTTTGCCAGAGGATAAAGAACGACCCGTCACAATTCTAAAGGGGATGCCAATCAGATCGGCGTCTTTGAATTTTACGCCTGCCCGTTCGTTGCGATCGTCTAATAAGGTTTCCACTCCAGCCGCATTTAATTGGGTATAGAGTTTTTCGGCAACTTCCAGTTGTTGGGCGTCGCTGATATTGGGAACGCAGATAATGGCGTGGTAGGGGGCGATCGCCACTGGCCAAATAATCCCATCTTTATCGTAGGATTGCTCGACGGCTGCTTGAGCTAACCGGGAAACGCCAACCCCGTAACAACCCATATAGAAAGGAAGTTCTTCCCCTTGTTCGGTGGTAAAAGTCGCCCCCATCGCCTGAGAGTATTTGGTTCCGAGTTGGAAGATATGACCGACTTCAATGCCTCTAGCGGTTTGTAGGGTTTGGGCGGGATCGTGAATAGCGCGATCGCCTGCTTTCGCCTTGCGGACATCCATCTGGTGTTGCGGGAGTTGAAACTCTTTACCCCAATTTGCCCCAACCACGTGATATCCAGTTTCGTTCGCCCCAGTGACAAAATTTTCCAATTCCATCGCCGTGCGATCGATAATGCGTAAAAAGCGCGGGGCCACATTCTTCGCCGGACTAATATAATCATCCCCCAAATCCGGAGCCATGTATCCCAACGGTAAAGGACGAGTAGCCCAAACCTGCTGCAACCCTGCGGCCGGAACTTCTAGCGCTAAAATCGTTTTGGCATTGTATTGCGGTGCTAACCCCGTCAAGCCATTGTAGAGTTTTACCTCATTAACATCTTGATCGCCGCGAATGCTGACTAACACCAGTACCGTCATGCCATTGTCGTAAACCACTTGATACAGAACGTTTTTTACAACATTCGTCGGCGAACATTTGAGAAACTTGCAAACCTTATCAATGGTTTCTGTATCGGGGGTTGCCCGTCTTTCGTACTCTTTAAACGGCGAATCAACCTTATCGGGCGGCAGAGATAGCGCTTTTTCGACATTCGCCGCGTATTGTCCATCGGGAGTATAAAGAACTTCATCTTCCCCCGCATCTGCTAGCACCATAAACTCTTGAGACACGCCGCCGCCAATTGCCCCAGAGTCCGCTTGTACCGCTTGGAACTGCAAGCCGGAACGTCGCAGCATATTGCGATACGCCCCATCCATATCCTGATAAGTCTTGGCGAGACTGGCTTCATCCGGGTGGAAGGAATAGCCATCCTTCATGATAAATTCGCGACCCCGCATCAAGCCAAAGCGCGGGCGAATTTCATCGCGGAATTTGGTTTGAATTTGGTAAAGATGAACGGGTAGCTGGCGATAGGAACGGATCGTTTCTTTGGCAATGGTGGTAATTACTTCTTCGTGCGTTGGACCTAAACCGAGTTCCCGATCCTGGCGATCCGTGAGGGCAAACATAATCCCTTCGGCTTGGGTATAAGTATCCCAGCGCCCGGACTCTTGCCAAAGTTGTGCGGGTTGCAGTTGGGGGAGCAGGCATTCTTGCGCCCCTGTGGCGTTCATTTCTTCGCGCACGATCTGAGACATTTTTGCAAAACGCGCCACATCAAGGGCAAATAGGCGTAAATCCCGTTACCAATGCGACGGATATACCCCGCCCGAACTAATAGCTTATGACTAGGGATTTCGGCTTCTGCTGGATCTTCCCGTAACGTATAAAACAGCATTTGTGAGAGTCGCATCCCTTCGCTCCTTCCTAGACCCGACAATTTATCGCCCTCCCAGTTTAGAGCAAGAGGGGGTCAGATTCCACGCTTTAGGAGAACTCTGGGGCAGTGTAGCGATTTGGCGCATCTAGAACTTCTGCACCCAAGGGATGAGGAGGCGATCGCGCTTTTCAAAGGATAACCGCCTGGTTGACTGACACTCACCCTCTTTCGCGTAGGTTGGGTTGAGGTACGAAACCCAACAGCAGTCAGGGTTGTGTTGGGTTTCGCTACAGCAGTATAGTCAGTCAATTGCGGATAACCGCTTTCTGGGAGAAATCTTTTTTAAAGGCTGGGTTGAATACCACAAAACCCTACACCAGCAAGCTTTTGAGACATTCGTTAGCCGATCGGAACCGTTCTTCTTTATCCTGAGTTCCGAATGCTACCATCGGGCATGATGGTTGCTTGTAAAATTGCCCCTAATAAGTTGGTGCTGCTCATTTCTGCCCGGACTAAATTGGCTTTTGTTAAATTCGCGTTGGTTAGATCGGTTCGCGCTAAATAAGCTTCAATTAAGTCCGCTTCTGTTAAATTAGCACCCACTAATTTCGCTCGGCTTAAATCGCCCCGCGTGAGGCGAGTTCGGTAAAGATTGGTTTGGCTTAAGTTGGCGCGAACTAGTTTAGCATCGGCAAGCAAAGAACCCGATAAATTGACCCCTTGTAAGTCGGCGTTGGTCAAATTTCCCCGTTCTATTTTAGTATTCACGAGGGTGGCTTGTTGTAAGTTTGCTTCGCTTAAGTTTGCCTCTGTTAAAAAGGCTCCGCTTAAGTTTGCACCGTTTAAATTTGCGCCTCGTAAGTCAACATTGCGAAGGGTTGCTTCTGCTAAATTTGCGCCGCTTAAGTCTACTTTTGCTAAATTAGCACCCGTGAGATTGACGCCTTGTAAGTCGGCTTTTCGTAAGGTAGTACCGCGCAAAGATGAGGTGTATAAGCGCTTTTCTTCTCGGAAATTAGCGCCTCGCAAACAAGCTCCTGTGAGGTTCGCGCCGCTTAAATCTGCTCCTCTTAAATCGGCTTCAATCAGGTTAGCATCTAAGAGATTAGCTAAGATTAAATTCGCATTGCGTAAATCGGCTTGGGGAAGAAGCGCGCCATGTAAATCGGCATCTTTTAGGTTAGCTGAACTTAGAGAAGCTTGGGAAAGGTTGGCTCCACTTAAGTTGACGCCCATTAAGTTGGCGCGATTGAGATTGGCGCGGTTAAGGTAAGCAAAGACTAAATTGGCATTTTGTAAATCTGCTTGATAAAGATTAATTCCAATTAAGTCGGCATTGCTCAAATTAGCTCGGCTTAAGCTAGCCCCTGGAAATTTTGTTTCGCCTGCTTCATACCGCTGTAAAAGTTCGTTGCTATCCATAGTTGAAGTTGAACTCTCGGTTTAAGGTATGAAGAATTGACAAGTGGCTTCTTCGTCATCGTCGCTATCGTCCCAATTGGCTAGAATTTCTTCAGTTAAGTTGCTCGGCATTAACTGAGTAATTTCTGTGGGATGTTGGTAGTAGGGCGAGGCTTGATTCAGGGCGATTTGACGTTTTGGATAAAGGGGCGTTAAGGCTTGAACAATGGCGCTGGCAGCTTGGAGAAGTTCTGATTTTTCAGGGACTCCCGGCGAGACTTGAGTCAGTTTCTTTTCCAGTTCTTTGGCGCTTTCGCACTCCCGAAAAATCTTAACCAGTAAGTAGTCTAATTCTAGATTTTTGAGTTCGATCCAATCTCGCGAACGAAAGCCAAAGGGATGATATAGCGCTGAAAATAAGACGATTTTGGCTCGCAGTGGCGTTGTATATTGCATGACAGACAAACGCAGGCGAAAGGGATCGTAAACGGTGGTTAGGTGAGATTGGTGCGCGGGCGAATAGTCGGTGGCATTCGGTAAGATTTGGGTGGGTTCTTCTAGAATGCGATACAGGGGACGAAAATGCTGAAGAATGACTTGAGCCACTAAGGCATATTCGGCGGGTTTGTTCAGGGTTTTTACCATGCGATCGAGAGCTAGATCGGCTTTATCTAAGCTGGAATGTAACTCGCGAAACTGTTGAACGAGTTCTACAAAGGGAACTCGTTCGATTTTTGTCAGGTCATTTTCCCACTGATTTTGACAAAGGCTAAAAATCAGTTTTTTGATCCGCCCAGAATTAGCGTGATTTTCTAAATCAGTTGCAACTTCTGCTAAGGAAGTGACCGTTCTCATTATTGCCTCTTAAGCCCAAACTTGCGGGTTATCTGAATCGATCTTGGACAGGATGGAGTGGAAGGAACGTTGCGGGGGTCGCCTGATGGCGATCGCTCTCATTTGCAGCACAGGCTGCACCCTGATTTTGACATTGGGTATATTCTAATACGATCTCTAGGGTTCCTCTGGTTTATTCATCAAAAGGGGTAGAATAAAGCCTCCTCAAGCTGTTGTTGTTTTAGGCGTCAAAATGGTACAAGCAAGTCCGGCGATCGCATCTGAAGGGACTCAACTGATGCTGCAAGTATCGGGTCTCAATGTCTATTACGGCGAAAGTCATATTCTTCGGGATGTGGATCTCAGCGTTCCGAGTAGCAAAATGGTTTGCTTAATTGGTCGTAACGGCGTGGGAAAAACCACTCTCCTCAAGACGATTATGGGATTGCTCAAACCCCGTACCGGACAGGTGGTTTTAGGCGATAAACCCATTACCGAATGTACCCCAGACCAACGGGCCCGCCTAGGGATTGGTTACGTTCCCCAAGGTCGCGAGATCATCCCCCGTCTCAGCGTTAAGGAAAATCTCCTTTTAGGCATGGAGGCGCGCCCGGAAGGACGCCGGGGTAACAGTGAGGTTTCAGAAGAGATTTTTGAGCTTTTCCCCGTCCTCAAGACGATGCTAGGGCGAATGGGAGGCGATTTGAGCGGGGGACAGCAGCAGCAATTGGCGATCGCGCGGGCGTTGATGGGTCGTCCTCGCCTGTTAGTTCTGGACGAACCCACTGAAGGCATTCAACCTTCAATTATTCTAGAAATTGAAGCTGCCGTGCGGCGAATTATTGAAACAACGGGAATTTCTGTGCTGTTGGTCGAACAACACTTGCATTTTGTTCGCCAAGCGGATTGGTATTATGCGATGCAAAAGGGCGGTATCGTCGCTTCGGGTTCAACGACTGAACTCAGTAACGAGGTGATTCAACGCTTCCTCGCAGTCTAGGCTACTGGGAAAGAGGCTGCAAACTCACCGAAAAGCTGCTACTGCTTAAGCGGTTGACGGTGGTTTCGCAGTCTTGTACCCAAAATTCATGACCAAAGCGAATAATATAGCGCGAGGATTGTCCCGCAATAATCCCAATGACGGGGACTTTGGGTTGGCGCGGTTCCCCCGATTGTTCTTGCAAACTGACGAGGAGATGTTGGCGGAATTGGGCGTCGCTGACTTGATCGTAGTTCAGTTGCAGAACAACGAGGCGATCGGGTTCAATCTGGACTGCATCGTCAATGACGATCTGATAGTTGTCTTCTCGCTGGCTGACTTTTCCCCAGAGGATTAACCGCGCATCCGGTTCGATGAGGCTACCAATCTTTTGTAGGTTTCCGGGAAAACCACAGCATCCGCCTGGGTTTCCATATCTTCTATTTTCAAGATGGCCATCTCTTCACCGCTTTTTTCGTTACTACTTTTTGACTTCGGTGAGGATGGCGATCGCGCAAACTTTAGTCCGTTTGTTTACCTCTGCCAAGCGCGATAAACTCACTGTGGAAAGTCCAATATTCTGAGTGGCGCGATGCAGCGACTTTAAGGGGTGATCGGAAAGATAAAAGCCGAGGAGTTCTTTCTCGATTTGCAGTTTCTCTTGTTGAGAATAGTCTGCTGCGGGGGGTGCAGCGGGGGCAGATTCAAAGGCGTTACTTTGTTTACCCTCAGCGTGGGTATCCCCCATCATATCAAACAGGTTAATTTGACCGACCGCACGGTCTTTTGCCCGACTTTGCGCCCAGTCGATGGCAAAGGGGAGATCGCGAACCAGTTGGCGACGGTTGGGGTTGAGTTTATCAAAAGCGCCGCAGTGGATCAGGGTTTCGAGGGTACGACGGTTAACCGCCCGCAAGTCTACGCGATCGCACAAATCGGCTAAGGATCGAAACGGCCCATCGGTCTTTCTCGCTTCTAAAATAGAGTGGATCGCGTTTTCCCCCACATTTTTCACCGCCGATAAGCCAAATAGAATCTTTTGCCCGATCGGGGTAAATTCTACACCCGACCGATTAATATCTGGCCCTTCTATCTCAATATTTGAGGCTTGACAATTGTTAAGGTAAGCTTTGACTTTATCCTGATTATCGCTATTGGCAGAAAGCAAAGCTGCCATATATTCAACCGGATAATTTGCCTTGAGATACGCCGTTTGATAGGTAACATATCCATAGGCTGTGGAATGGGATTTATTAAAGCAATATTCAGCAAACTTTAGCATCTGCTCAAACAGATTATCGGCTAAAGCTTTGCTAATTCCATTTTGCGCTGCCCCATCCACAAATAGGACGCGATGTTTCTGCATTTCTTCGGGCTTTTTCTTACCCATTGCCCGCCTTAACAAATCTGCTTGTCCCAAGGAATATCCGGCTAAATCTTGGGCTAATTTCATGATTTGTTCTTGATAGACCAAAACCGCATAGGTTTCTTGCAGAATGGGTTCTAGAATTTCATGTTCGTATTGAATATCCTCGCGCCCGTGTTTGCGGTCAATAAATTTAGGAATTAGACCGGCATCTAAAGGCCCCGGTCGATAAAGGGCTAGAATTGAAGAAATATCTTCAATACAAGAGGGTTTGAGGTCGCGCACCACTTGGCGCATCCCAGAGGATTCTAGCTGAAAGATGCCTTCTAGATCGCCCGCTTCCAAAACTTTATAGGTTTTTTGGATATCCTCTGGCATCTTTTTAATTTGACCTTTGGAGAGGATTTGAAATGCCTTGCGTTCGTCGCGAGGAATTTGATCGGGGTCAAGTTCTAGGTTGTGATTTAATTTAATTAAATCGACGGCTTTTTTAATAATTGTGAGGTTTTTTAATCCCAAAAAGTCCATTTTCAGAAGACCCATCGATTCAATGTCTTCCATGAAATACTGGGTAATAACTGCCCCGTCATTATTCTTTTGTAGCGGTACAATTTCGTCTAAAGGTTCGGCTGCAATTACTACACCCGCCGCATGAACGCCGAAGGTTTTGTTCGTTCCTTCAATTCGCATCGCCATATCTACCCAGCGGCGAACGTTAGGATCGCTTTCGTATTTTTGTTTAAATTCAGGGGCAGGTGTTTCATCGGAAATCATCACCTTTAACTTGGCAGGTTTCCCCCGCGCAACGGGAATGAGTTTCGCCATTTGATCGGCGTCCCCGTAGGGAATATTTAATACCCGCGCCACGTCTTTTAAGACGGCTTTTGAAGTCATGCGGTTAAAGGTAATAATTTGGGCGACGCGATCTTCGCCGTATTTTTCGGTAACATATTTAATCATTTCATCCCGACGTTCGATACAGAAATCGGTATCAATATCCGGCATCGATTTCCGTTCGGGATTGAGAAATCGCTCAAATAATAAGCCGTGATGTACGGGGTCAATGTTGGTAATTTTTAGACAATAAGCAACTAAAGAACCCGCCGCCGAACCGCGTCCGGGCCCGACTGGAATTTGACGATCTCTAGCAAATTTAATATAGTCCCAAACCACTAGAAAGTAAGTGGAAAATCCCATTTGTTGGAGAACCTTCAGTTCGGTTTCCATGCGTTCTTTATAAACGGGGTCAATTTCCGATCGCGATCGCCTCCCCAGTCGTTCTAGCAACCCATCCCACGCCAGTTTCTCTAAATAGGTGTCTGCGGTGTGTTCGGGGGGGACGGGGTAATCGGGGATGCGGGGAGAACCCATAATATTATAGGGTTCCACCTTGTCCGCCACTTCTAGCGTATTGGCGATCGCCTCTTTAATCACCTCATCCGGTAAGTGATCGCGGAATAGTTGCGCCATCTCTTCGGCAGACTTAAGATATTCTGTACCGCTATAGCGCAGGCGCTTATCTTCAACAATCAGTTTCCCAGTTTGGATGCACAGTAGCGCATCGTGGGCTTCTACGTCATAACAAGAGATAAAGTGGGAATCGTTGGTTGCAACGACTTTAATCCCCAGTTCTTGAGCAATTTTAACAATTTCCACATTCACGATCCGGTCTTCTTTCGATCCGTGATCCTGAATTTCTAAATAATAGTCTTCCCCAAAGATATCTTTATATTCCTGGGCCACCCGCCGCGCCACATCGGGACGCCGTTGTAAAATTGCTTGGGGAACTTCTCCCCCTAAGCAAGCGCTGGTGACAATTAAGCCTTCTCGATATTGTTTCAGCAGTTCTTTATTAATACAAGGACGCGCAAAGATCCCCGTTCCTTGAATCCCTTTGAGGTTAGAAATGGTGGTGAGTTTCACCAGGTTCTTATACCCTTGGGTATTTTTGGCTAAAACAACTTGGTGATAGCGTTTAATCCGTTTGTGGCGAACTTCAATATCATCGTTAATGACATACATTTCGTTGCCAATAATGGGTTTAACCCCTTTATTGCGGCAAACTTTCAGCAGTTCAATCGCCCCATACATGACGCCATGATCGGTTAGGGCGATCGCCGGCATTCCCAATTCTACCGCCCGATCGACCAGATCCGGGAGTTGGGACGCGCCCATCAAGTAAGCTGTAATCGCTGTGAATGTGTAAACCAACAAACATTTTTTAGTGCTGAGTGGAAAGTGCTGAGTGCTGAGTGGGAAGAAGGGAATTAGGTGTTGGGAGTTGGGGAGAAGAGGATGGGGGGATGGGG
>NZ_JASVEJ010000036.1:0-40703 GCF_030285425.1 Geitlerinema calcuttense NRMC-F 0142
AAAAGAGAGGAAGACTTGATGACTATCAACTCAGCACTTTCTTCTCACTCGGAACACCGCTGCTTGGCGTGCAAGCTACGGAACTCAGAACCGACTCAGCACTTCCTCTTCTGACTCGGAACACCGCTGCTTGGTGTGCAAGCTACGGAACTCGGAACTTTTGCACTCGTTTTCCCCACTCAGCACTCTTTAAGCGGCTTTGCGGTGGGTGACGAGGAGTTGAATTTGTCCGAGGGCGTAGTCTAGGAGGAGGCCGGTGACGCCGATGACGAGGACGGCGAGAAATACGGAGTTGAGGTTGAGGCGGTTCCATTCGTTCCAGACGAAGAACCCAATTCCGACGCCTCCGGTGAGCATTTCTACGGCGACAATTACTAGCCAAGCAATCCCTAAGCTAATTCGCAGGCCGGTGAAGATGTAGGGGAGGCTGGCGGGGAGGATGATTTTGTACACTTGCCGCCACCGGGGCATTTCTAGGACTCTAGCAACGTCGATGTAGTCTTTGGAGACGCTTTGAACCCCTAACGCGGTGTTGATGATGGTTGGCCAGAGGGAGGTGATGAAGATGACGAAGATGGCGGAGGGATCGGCTAGGTTGAAGATGGCGAGGGCAATGGGCAACCAGGCTAGAGGGGATACGGGTTTAAAGATTTGAATTAACGGGTTCAAGGCCAGCATGGCGGGTCTGGACATGCCGATTAAAAAGCCGAGGGGGATGGCGACTAGTGCGCCAAGTCCAAAGCCAATGAGGACGCGTCTGAGGCTGGCAATTAGCAGCCAGCCAATGCCTAGGTTGCCGGGGCCGCGTCGGAAAAAGGGGTTGAGAACGTAGTCGAGGTTGGCGGCGAAGGCTTCGGGGGGGGTGGGCATCAGTTCGGGCTTGAGCCATGCGACCACCCACCACAGCAGGATGATGCCTAAAAAGCCTAAAGCCGGGTAGAGTAAAGTCTCTTGCAGGAGGGCGGGTTTGGCTTTGCGCCATGCGGCTTGACCTGCGATCGCGATCGCAGATACGTTTAGTTGCACTGACATCTTGTGTGACCTCAGAGTCGAAGGCGGTTATCTTGCACCAGAACAGAACCAGCCAGGGACACTGATGGATGTCAAAACATTTTTGAGTAAAAATGCTGACTTTACCAGTCTCCTCTCAAAGCCTACGAAGTTAGCTGACGGGCGAGGACTGAGAGATGTCCTTCAAGAAGAACCTCGATAATTTCTGGAATGTCGAGGTTGCGGATCTTGATTAGCCCCTTGATGGGTTCCTCCGCTCCAGCTTGGGCGACAAGCTAGATTAGGCTGACTTATTTGGTGCTATTCGGCTTACTATAGCATTGCTTTTCTCCGATGTTCAATCCCTCTTAAGTCAGAGGTTAGATTTTTTTCTAAGAGCGTCAAATTTGCTACAAATTCTTGAAGAATTCAGATAATATCGTCATCAGGCCATTTTGGACTAGGAGTAAATTTGTGAGCGATTTCGGGTTCAATTTTAATTTTGGGCCAGCGTTATTTCTTCAGGCTGCCTCAACGCATAACCTAGCCCAATTAAACGTTCAGCCAATTACTGAACCCGTTCCAGTATTTTTGATTATGATGGCAATTATGTTAATTGCCCCGCTCTTGTTTGAGCGCATCAAGTTACCTGGAATTGTGGGGCTAATTATCGCAGGTGTGGTTGTTGGTCCCAATGGTTTAGGAATTTTAGAACGCGATGCAAGTATTGTTCTATTAGGAACCGTTGGTCTGTTGCTTTTGATGTTTATGGCGGGTTTGGAAACAAGCCTAGATGACCTCAAATATAGCGCAGATAAAGCTATTGTTTATGGCTTGGCAACCTTTGCTTTTCCCATGCTAATTGGTACGGGAGCTATGTTATTAATGGGTTATGGCGTTTTGGCTTCTATTTTGGTTGCCTCCTGTTTTGCCACCCATACGTTAATTGCACTTCCTATTCTCTTAAGATTGGGAATCATGCGAACGACGACGGTTACAGTTACGTTAGGCGGTACATTAATTACTAATGTTTTAGGATTATTAGTCCTCGCTGTCGTCATTCGGGCGCATGGCGGCGATCTAAACCTCGGCTTTTGGTTATTCTTGATCCCTTCCCTCACCATTTATACTTTTGCAACTTTATGGGGCGTTCCCAAAGTTGGGCGATGGTTCTTTCGTCGCTTTGGTCATGATGAAGGTGCAGAATTCACTTTTGTATTTGCAACCTTATTGGTGGTTTCATATGCCGCAGAACTGATTCAAATTGAACCCGTCATTGGAGCCTTTTTAGCTGGAATTGCGATTACTCAATTAATTCCTACCCTGAGTCCGCTGATGAACCGGATTCAATTTATTGGGAATAACTTATTTATTCCCTTTTTCTTGATTTCCGTGGGGATGTTAATTGACCCGATGATTTTAATTAACGAACCGCGATCGCTCTTAATTGCTGGGGTGATGATTGCCGCCGAAGTCACTGCTAAATTCCTTGCGGCTTGGGTTCCCAGTAAATTCTTAAAACTGCAATTTCCTAACGTCATGGTGATGTTTGGGCTATCAGTTGCTCAAGCCGCCTCTACCCTGGCAGCCATTACCGTTGCTTACGAAGTTGAACTGGTCGATCAACTGACCGTAAACGGGATTATTGCCATGATTTTAGTCACCTGTATTGCTTCTCCGTGGATTACCGCCCGTTGGGGACAACAGATGAAACCCCAAGAAGCGGCCGCTCCGGTTGCGGTGGAAGATATACAATTAGGCGATCGCGTTTTAGTCCCCGTCGCCAACCCCAACACCGAAGACAACCTGCTGCGACTGGCGATGATTTTAGCCAAAAAGGTGAATGGCACCCTGCTTCCTCTGCATGTTCTAATCGATCAAGACGGGAGAGTCACAGAAGCCGCTAAAATTCAGCAGCGCCAACTCCTAGAAGCCGCCGAAACCGCCGCTAACGCCGCCGTCATTGACGTAGAACCGATTGGACGGGTAGACGACTCCATCGATAAAGGAATTATCCGCGCTGCGGCAGAACACCAAGCCGGGTTAGTGATTTGCGGTTGGAAAGGTTACTCCACCTATCAAGAAAACTTCTTTGGCAGCGTTATTGATAAAGTAGTGCGTCGGGCAACAGTTCCCGTCTTAATTAGTCGCTTTCCCCATTCGATTAATAATACCGCCCGCGTGTTCTTGGCGATCGCCCAGATGGAAACCACCTCCGCCGCCTTCCGCCAAACCATCGGTTTAGCCAAAAATATCGCCACAGAACTCAAAGCCACCCTGCACCTCGTCCTCCTGGTGAATACCACAAAAACCAATCGTCCTCCCCTAGATGTCGAAGACTTTGGCTTAGAATCTGATACCCCCGTGCAACAAGTACGCGGAAACTTTGTCGCCAAACTCAACCGGATGCTGCAAACCGATGACTTATTAATTCTGACCGCCGGAACCCATCCTCACATCTGGGGTTTACCCGCGCTGGGTGTAGAACCCGAAACCATTGCCCGCAACCATCAAAACATTGCGATTATCGTAGTTCACTTTCCCCGCAGATAGCCCCCCAACTCCGCAAATCTGCGGATCTATGAGGGTTCGCTATGATAGGCTGACTGCAAGCTGGGTTCATCAACGGGTTCAACCCAAAGGTGTAACAAACCGAGCAAACAAGATAAGCTTTGCTTGGTGGATATTTGGAGGAGTGATACGGATGGATTTACGTACAGATGCACTAGAAATTCTTAAAGAAACCAGCCGCACGTTTTATATCCCAATCAACCAACTGCCCCCCCGCTTGCAGGAAGCTGTGGCGTCTGCATACCTCTGTATGCGAGCCATTGACGAGATTGAAGACCATCCCACCTTAGATAATCCAACAAAAGCTAAACTGCTCAAAGCGATTAGTTTAACGTTGCAAGCCGCCGTGGATGGGTTTTCGCTCGATGCATTTGTTAGCGATCTTAGCCCTTACAAAAATACCTTAGAAGAGGTAACGGTACGGATTCGCGAATGGGCCTTACTTGCGCCCGAAAGTATCGCCCCCCGCATTTGGGATGCCACCGCCGCGATGTCCGATCGGATGGCCTATTGGGCGGAACGCAATTGGCGGGTGGATACGGAAGCCGATTTAGATCGTTACACCTTTGGGGTGGCGGGAGCGGTTGGGTTGCTGCTATCTGACCTGTGGTCGTGGTACGATGGCACGCAAACGAACCGAACGCAGGCGATTGGTTTTGGACGCGGATTGCAGGCGGTGAATATTCTCCGCAATCATCAAGAAGATGGCGTGCGGGGGGTAAGTTTCCTTCCAGAGGGTTGGCAAGCGCCGGAGATGTTTGCCTATGCTCAACGCAATTTAGCTTTAGCCGATGCTTATACCGATGCCTTACCCGTGGGGCCCGCGCTGACTTTCTGCCGCATTCCTTTGGCGTTAGCGCATGGCACCTTGGATGCTTTGGCGAATGGCAAGGAAAAACTCAGCCGTTCTGATGTGATGGCTTTGTTGGAACAATTGAGCCAAAAATAGTGGCAATTTTGGAGGTTTGCGGATAGGGTTGTTGGTCAGATAGCGCGATCGCTCTTATCGTATCGGTCTTTGCGGTTGAGCGCGATCGCCTCAGCCCCTCTTAAGCTTGTTGAATTGTCCTATGCGTCGCTTTTTCTTGGCATTGCTTCTGCTGGTTAGTCTGTTGTACTCTCCTCTGGCTGCTGTAGCCGTTGAGTTGACGCCTCAATGCGATCGCCTTGGTGAGTTCCATCATCCGATCTCGACAGACTCCCCGCTAACCCAATGCTATTTCGATCGAGGGTTAGTTCTCACCTATGGGTTTAACCACGCAGAGGCGGCGCGTTCTTTTCAACAAGCGGCTCAACTCGATCCCGACTGTGCGATGTGTTACTGGGGAATGGCTCTGGTTTTAGGCCCCAATATTAATGCAGCAATGGATTCAGAAACCATTCCAGAGGCTTGGCAGGCACTTCAGAGGGCGCTATTGTTAAGCCCAAAGGCCAGTCAATCTGAAAGAGATTATATTCAAGCTTTAACTCAACGCTATTCTTTAGACGCCACCGCAGATCGAGCGAGTCTGGATATTGCCTACGCCGAGGCGATGCGGGAACTCTCCCAGCACTATTGTGAAGATTTGGATGCGGCGACGCTGTTTGTCGAAGCGCTGATGGATATAACGCCGTGGGATTATTGGACTCCCACCGGGGAACCCAACCCGAATACAATGGAGATTCTGACGACGCTAGAGTCCGTGTTGGCACGCAACCCCAACCACATCGGCGCAAATCATTTATACGTCCATGCGGTAGAAACTTCACCCTACCCCGAACGCGGTATAGAGAGCGCGGATCGATTGGGTGACTTGGTTCCGGCTTCTGGTCATTTGGTTCACGTTCCTTCCCATATCTATATCCGCGTGGGGCGATATCATGATGCGGCGATCGCCAATCAACGCGCCATTGAAGCCGATCGAGCCTATTTAAGTCAAGATCATGCTCAAGGCATCTATACCCTAGCCTATGTGTTGCATAACTATCATTTTCTCTGGGCAAGTGCCACAATGGAAGGTCAGTCTCAGGTTGCAATTCAAGCTGCACGCGATCTGGCGGCTAGGGTAAACCGTCGGATGATGCGCCAGCCGGGATATGGCACGTTGCAACATTTTTATGTGCTACCCCTTTATGCGCTGACTCGGTTTGGCAAGTGGGATGAAATTTTGATGCAACCTTCACCCGCAACTGATTTGGAGTATCCTACGGGGGTTTGGCATTATGCACGGGGGATGGCGTTTGTAGGGAAAGGGGAGTTGGAGAAGGCGGCGCAGGAGTTGGAAAGCTTGAGCGCGATCGCATCTCATCCCGCTTTAAAGGATGTCACCATTTGGGAAGTGAATAATACTCAAAGTCTATTGCAAATTGCTTCAGAGATGTTGGCAGGTGAGTTAGCCGGGAAACAGGGAGAGGAGGAAAGGGCGATCGCTCATCTCAATCGCGCTTTAACTCTGGAAGACGCTT
Organism: Geitlerinema calcuttense NRMC-F 0142; assembly: GCF_030285425.1. Classification (NCBI taxonomy): domain Bacteria; kingdom Bacillati; phylum Cyanobacteriota; class Cyanophyceae; order Geitlerinematales; family Geitlerinemataceae; genus Geitlerinema; species Geitlerinema calcuttense. The sequence continues at coordinate 6,007 of NZ_JASVEJ010000036.1, forward strand.
TAAACTATGATGAGCCGGAAACCTGGTACTCCCCAGTACGCCAATCTCTAGGCGCTATCTTACTAGAAGCCAACCAACCCAACGCCGCCGAAAAGGTCTATCAAGCCGACTTAGCGCAACATCCGGAAAACGGTTGGTCGTTATTCGGTCTAATGCAGAGTTTGCAAGCCCAAGGTAAACTAGCAGAAGCTAAAGCCGTGCAAAAGCGTCTAGAGACAGCTTGGCAATACGCCGATGTCACCCTCACCGCCTCGCGTTTCTAACGGTATCCTCGGTAAAGATCGGGTCAATACCTGGTTGACTGACAATCAAGACAGTCGCGTTGGGTTGAGGTACGAAACCCAACCCTGGCTGCTGTTGAGTGACGCTAACGCTCACCCACCCTAGGACTTTCAGCAGTGAGTATCAGCCAATCAGCTTGGTTAGTCTCCCAGTAGAAGTTAGGCAGGAGAGGGTTAGAGTAAATGGAGGGCGAACAGGGAGTTAACCGTTGTCTGTGCTGGCGTTTATCAGCCTAATCGTAGCCATTGGACTGGCTTGGATTCACATTCTGGCGAGTCGGATGCGCTTTCTCGATACTCTGCCGCGCAGCCGTTGGCTTTCTTTGGCGGGGGGCGCTTCTGTGGCGTATGTCTTTGTTCATATTTTCCCCGAACTCAGCAAAGGACAGCAAACCCTAGAGTCTGTTTCCTATGCAGCCTTGGGTTTTCTGGAACATCACGTCTATTTAGTCGCTTTGGGCGGATTTTCGGTTTTTTATGGCTTAGAACGATTGGCAGCGCGATCGCGTCAACATAATCAAAAAAGCGGTATAGGAAACTTTACCACCCTGGAGGTGTTCTGGCTGCATATTGCCTCCTTTGCCGCCTACAACGCCTTGATTGGGTATTTGCTGTTGCACCGCGAGGAAGCCAATGGGTTAGGGTTATTGTTTTTTGCGATCGCAATGGCTCTGCATTTTATCGTCAACGATCGCGGCTTGAGCCAACACCACAAACACAGCTATCAAAAAGTCGGACGCTGGCTCTTAGCCTCTGCGATTCTGGTGGGATGGGCATTGGGTTATGCTACGGAAATCCCCCAAGCCGGAATCGCCCTATTGTTTGCATTTCTCGCAGGCGGAATTATTCTAAACGTTCTTAAAGAAGAATTGCCAGAAGAACGAGAAAGCCGTTTTTGGGCCTTTATTTTAGGCGCTTTCGTGTATGCCGCGATCCTGTTGATCGCCGAAGCCGGTTAGGATTCCCGTTGGGGACTCAAATACACGGGAGTGGTACCATTAGGCGATTCTTCAGCACCCGGTTGCAAAATCGTTAGATAAAACTCCGATCGCATTTGCGCTGTTAAATAGCGATGCTGCAAGGTTTGCCAAGCTTGCCAAGCCTGATGGCGAACTCGTGCCAGTTGACGCGTCAATTCGGGGGCTGCCGCGCTCCACTGGTTGCCTAACACATGGGCGATAAAATGGGTTAGCACCAAATTATCCTGCAAATCGCTTAAAACAGCTTGTAACTGCTTGATATCCTCCTCGCAAGTTTGATAAGCCCTGCCATACAAGGGGCGATAGAGGTGCATTCGATCGCGAACCTGTTGAGATTGCTGGCAAAGATCGCGCAGTTGATGACTGTATAAAGCTAGGTGCGTTTCCACAGATTTTACAGGAATGGCTGGGGGAATATCGGCTTCCCAATTCGTTTTCTCGATGCCCACCAGCCACCCCGGTTGTAAAAACAGTTGGCTCACAAAAGGGGACAGCAAATCCGGTAAAATCGGCTCGATGGGCATGGGAGCAAGGGGGCTGTAAGCGGGGGCTTGCAACCACTGGTGCAACGCTGCTTTGAATTTGGCGTAGCGTTTAGAACGCAATTCCTTGTGGCTTTGTTTGTCGGCGCGCTTGCACTGCTTTTTCAATTTCTTGAGAACTTTGCGGAGGGCTGGCTGTTCGGCTGGGGGCAGGTGCGGCTGATAATGGGTTTGCAACGTTACCTGCAAGTTTTCCAGTTCGCAGAGGTTGCTTAAGGCTTGAGTCACTTGGGCGAGTTGTTTTTCCTGTGCTGCTTTTGGCAGAATAATGGCACGATCGAATCCCGCGATCGCCGTTTGCAAGCGCCGCATTCCTACGCGCATTCGTTTTAACGCCACCAAGCGCTGTTCGCCCCCTTCTGTTTTCATCACCTCCGCTTCATCGGCGAGTGTTTGATTGAAATGGGTGGCGATGGCTAAATGCGCCCAATCACCAAAGGTTGGTGGCAAAGAGAAAGAAAGCTGATTCATATTTTTAATGGGTAAGTTTCAGGCTTGTTGATATTGCTGCAAAAGCTTCTGGGCTTGCATCGCATCCACCGGCTTGGAGAACAAATATCCTTGTCCATATTTGCATTCTCCGGGTAATGCCATCAAACGATTCACTTGTTCTGGGGTTTCCACGCCCTCTGCAATTACATCTAACCCCAAACTCTCCGCAAGGGTGACAATGGTAGCCAGCAGCTTACAGCTATTTTGCTCAACTTCAATCCCGCTGACAAAAGAACGGTCAATTTTTAGAGTATCAATGGGGAGTTTGTGCAAGCGACTGAGGGAAGAATACCCGGTACCAAAATCATCAATACAAAGCTGAATCCCCCGTTGTTTGAGTTGTTCGAGCCGAGAGAGGGTAGAAACAGCCGTTGCCATAATCGCACTTTCGGTAATTTCCAGCTTCAGGCAGTGCCCTTCTAAATCCGTTTCTGCGAGAATGCGATCGATGCATTCGACTAAATCGCCTTGATCGAGTTGAATCCCAGAAAGATTGACGCTCATCATCAGCGAGGGCGTCTGGGGAAGGTTGAGGTTGGTGTAACCTTGATATTGCCATTGTTTAAGCTGGCGACAGGCTTCCCATAAAATCCAATGGGATAGCGGCACAATTAAACCTGTTTCTTCGGCGAGGGGAATAAATTCGATCGGAGAAATTAACCCTCGCAGGGGATGTTTCCAGCGTACCAAAGCTTCAAAACCGACAATTTGACCCGTTGCCAGCAAAACAATCGGTTGATAGTGCAGAATAAACTCAGATTCCGCCTGCGGTTGAGCAAGCAGAGCATCGAGCGATCGCCGCAAGTCGGTTTCGAGTTGCAACCGCCATAGCGCCCCCGTATGCATGGAGGGTGTAAAAACGGCATACCCTCCTTTACCAGAAGCTTTGGCGTGATGCATTGCTGTATCTGCCGCCCGCAAATAGTCCTCTGGGCGATTCCACTGCACGAACGGATCGGATTGTTCAAAGGCAATTCCTAGATGAGCGGTGATAAAAACCTCTCGCCCTTCAATCTGAAAGGGGTGTTTGAGCAGGGCTTGCAGGGTTTGGGCAAGCTGGATTGCGGTTTCTGGGGCGTCTACTTGTTTGAGTAAAATAGCAAAATCATCGCCCCCGATCCGAGCCAGCAAATAGCTGGAGTGCAGGCAATCTGGGTTCTGTTCGATAAAATCGGATAAACGCTGACCGATGAATGATAATAGCCGATCGGCAACTAAGTGACCGAGGCTATACTTAATCACCTTGTAGTTCGAGATTTCTAAAAATAAGAGGGCGAACTGGGGGCGGGAGTTGACGGGAGTTGGACAGCGTTGCGAGAGGGTTTCGATGGGAGAATCCCTGCGAGAAGCGATCGCTCGCGCGCTGTCTAAGAGTTGTTGTAATTCTTCTAAAAATAGGGTGCGATTCGGCAAACCCGTAAGGGGATCGTAAAAGGCATAATAGCGAAGTTTTTCTTCCGCCATGCGCCGTTCTGTAATATCGCGCACAAAGCCTTCGTAGTATAAGACATTACCTTGCTCGTCGCGTACAGTTCTGGCATTCTCGACAATCCAGACGACGTTTTGGCGATCGCCCATCCCACTTTGAGGATCGCGGCGATAAATCATCGCTTCAAAATTGGTGACAGAATCAGATTCTTGAATGGCTGAGATAAATTCAGCCCGTTGCTTGGGGTTGACGTAGAGTTGTTGTCCAATATCCGTGATGGAGGCGATCAGCGCTTCCGGAGAGTCATAACCGCAAATCCGTGCAAGAGCCGGGTTCGCCTTGAGGAAGTACCCTTCTGGAGTGGTCTGAAAAATACCTTCTACCGCATTTTCAAAGATGTTGCGATACTGAGCTTCGGCGCGTCGCAAGGCTTCTTCCATTGCTTTGCGTTCGGTGATGTCGCGCCCCACCACCACTAACCCCTGACGGGAACCATCGGCATTAAATAAAGGCACTTTGGTAAAGTCAAACAATTGCGAGGTGCCATCCGGATGGGCGATCGCCTCTTCATATTTATAGAGCGATCGCAACTCCCAGGTTTGGCGATCGGACGCGTCTAAAGCCAAAAAAGTCTGTTGACAGGCTTTGGCTTGTTCTGCAAGCTGAAGATGGGTTAAGCCTTGATATTGACCTTCTTCTAACCCCAAAAGCTTGAGGGTGTAGTCATTCGCCACGAGCCAGCGCCCGCGATCGTCTTGCAGGCTAACGAGTTCGGGAACGGCATTAATCAGAGTTTTTAACCAATGTTCTTGAGTTCGCAACGCCTCTTCTGCTTGCTTGCGTTGCATAACGCTGCCTAACTGAGTCGCAACCGCGCCGATCAATTGCACGAGGCTGCTATCGGCTGGACGGGCTTCAAACATGAAGAACACCAGCACGGCTAGGACTTGGCGGGTGGGGTGAACCTCCGATCCATCTGCCAGAATGGGGACGCCCAAGGTGGCTCGCAAACCGCATTGTCGCGCCTTGAGCGATCGCCCCGATACCTCTGGCGCGAGTAAAGAAATATCTTGATGCCATTCCGCTTGTTGCGTTTGCCAAATCCGCCCGACAATATCTTGATGGGGCTGAAAAGTCAGGGCTTTGCTGTCGGCGTGAAATTGGGCAATTTGCGGGTTATTCTCGCCATACCAAGCCGAACACGCGATTAGACTCGACCCTTCGGCGTTGGGTATCCAAGCCTCGCCGTAATGCCATCCCGTCAGTTCGCAAACCTGGGAAATGGCGACTTGCAGAGCCTCGGAAAAGTTGGAGGTTTCGCTAATGGCAACAATCAGCGATCGCAACAGTCGCGCTTGTCGCTCTAGGGACTGGCGTTCTCGGCGTCCGGCCGCCTCCTTGCATTCGCGTTCGACGGCCGGTAATAGGCGAGCCAGATGACCTTTAATAATATAATCGTGCGCCCCGGCTTTCATCGCAGCTACGGCGGCCGGTTCGCCAATTTCACCCGACACGATAATAAAGGGAATATCAAACCCCGTTTGTTGCAGCAGTTCCAAGGCTTCCGTAGCGCTAAATTCGGGTAAAAAGTAGTCGGCCAGAATAATATCCCAATAGGGGCGATCCGGGAGATCGTTGAGGCGTTGCAAGGCTTCCTGCATGGCGGTGCGATTTTCCACGCGTTCAAACAGGATTTGATACCCCCCTCGACGGAGATAGCGCAGTATTAAGAGGGCATCATCTTCTGAGTCCTCAACCAACAAGATGCGAAGCAGCCGATCGATCTTAGTCATAGCAGTTCTGATACTGCGCTAGCGATGAGAGAGCTTATTGCTCAAGATTTCTCACACCAGGGGACACATCAAGAGTCAGGTGCGGGAAATACCTTTATTTTAGTGGCACTCAGGGTTGCGAACGGCTTTTAGATTCGGGGGGCAAGGCTAAATGACCTAAAGTTACGCGGGGCAATTCTGGATCGGTGGGATTGAAGGGTAAACAAAAGAAGAATGTGGCTCCTTGTTCCGGCGCGGCTTGGGCCCAAACTCGACCGCTATGTCGATGAATGATGCGTTGAACAATGGCTAAACCAATTCCCGTTCCTTCAAATTCTTGAGCGTTGTGCAAGCGTTGGAAGGGGGCGAAGAGTTTGCTGGCATAGTGGGGATTAAAGCCGATGCCATTGTCTCGAATGAAAAAGGTGAGGGTTTGGGGTTCGGGCGATCGCAGTCGGTATTGCGAGTCTAGGGAACGCGTTTCTTCTAATCTCGGTTGCCAGGGGAGGGTATGGGGTAAGATGCCAAACTCGATTGAGGCGGCGGCTTGCTTGCTGGTATATTTCCAAGCATTTTCTAGGAGGTTTTCTAGGGCAATTTGCAGGAGGCGTGCATCTGCATAGGCGATCGCTTGGGGGGCTATTTTAAATTCGACTGGGCGCGAGGGGTTGGTTTGTTGCAACTCGCGGGCAATCTGAAGGGCGATCGCGCTGAGATCGACCCACTGGGCGTTGAGTTCTTGCAAGCTCAGATGCGACAAACTTAATAAGTCATCGATCATCTCTTCCATGCGTTCGGTTGAGTGGATCGCCCGCTGTAAATAACTTTGCGAGATCGGGTTCAGCTCGTCCGCGCAGTCTTCTAAGATCGCCTGAGAAAATCCGGCAATGCGGCGTAAGGGCGATCGCAAATCGTGAGAAACAGAATAGCAGAATGCTTCTAGTTCTTGATTGGCAACTTCTAAGGCTTGAGTTCTTTCCTGAACGCGCTGTTCAAGCTGACTGTTCAATAGACAAATTGCATTGGCCGCCTGTTTTTGGTCGGTAATGTCTTGAGCTACGCATAGAACCCGGTCTAAATCGAGGGGGAGAAGTTTAGCGGCAAACCACACCAATTGACCCGCGATCGGTAGCGTATACTCAATGCGGACGGGTTGCTGAGTGTCTAGCGTTTGGTGAATGTGCTTTAAAAAGAACTGAGCGCGATCGCTATCAAACAAATCTGCAAGCGTCTTCCCAATCACTTCAGCCGCCGGCCGATACAATTGCGGCGCTTGAGTGGGGGCGATCTTAAGATAGCGACCTTCGCGATCGAGAACTAACACCACATCGTTCAACGCGGTCAGGATCTTGCCGATTTCTAAAGAAGAGAGTTCCCGATCTCCCTCAACCGCAGGACAACGTATCAAACGAGACTGCAAGCGGTGAAAGCACCACTGAACTAAATTTCCCAAGAGGATTCCTACCCCCAAGATCCCCCATAGACGCCATTCTCCCCAATCCAGCAGTGAAAAAACGGCTGGGTACTGCATCCCTAGGGCAAATCCATCAACAAAATATGGCATCGTCAAACTGCAAACTTAGATGACCTGGCAGGCAAAGCTCAAGGGGTAAAGATTTAGTCGCTCGCGACGTATCACTCAACATTGCAAGAACGATGTTGCCGAAATGATGGATAGAGCCTCTAAAGTTTGAGAGATTTACCCATCAAAGATATTATCAGGCATCTATCTAAAGTTAGGAATATTTAAATGTAATCTGAATCATTAATTTTGTTCGTCTGAGGACGCTTGAATATCGTTCAATTCAATCCCTTAAGATTTTTTGAGGAGCGGTACTGCACGTCCCCTCTCCGCATTCAGCAGTAAAAAGTGGCAAAATTGGGTAATGTTATCATTCTTTGCATCGAGCCGTGACCCAAACTCCCCTTCATCCCTCTAATACCGGAGCCATCCAATATCCTGATGCGTTAGGACGCTTTGGACAATTTGGCGGTAAATACGTCCCTGAGACGCTCATGCCAGCCCTGAGCGAGCTAGAGCAAGCCTACGCGCAATATCGCCGCGATCCGCAATTTCAAGAGGAACTCCAAAATTTACTCAAAGATTACGTGGGACGGCCGAGTCCCCTCTATTTTGCCGAACGCTTAACGGCTCACTATGCCAAACCCGATGGTAGCGGCCCGCAAATTTATCTCAAACGAGAAGATTTAAACCACACGGGCGCGCATAAAATTAACAATGCCCTCGGTCAAGTGCTGTTAGCCAAGCGCATGGGCAAACAACGCATTATTGCCGAAACCGGGGCCGGACAGCATGGCGTAGCAACGGCGACGGTGTGCGCCCGTTTTGGTCTAGAGTGCATTATTTATATGGGCGTTCATGACATGGAACGCCAAGCCCTGAATGTTTTTCGGATGCGCTTGATGGGGGCGGAAGTTCGTCCTGTGGCAGCCGGGACGGGAACGCTCAAGGATGCGACCTCCGAAGCCATTCGCGACTGGGTAACGAATGTGGAAACCACGCATTACATTCTCGGTTCAGTGGCCGGGCCTCATCCTTACCCGATGCTGGTTCGCGATTTTCAAGCCATTATCGGTCAAGAAACTCGCGCCCAAGCTCAAGAAAAGTGGGGCGGTTTGCCCGATATTCTCCTGGCTTGCGTGGGGGGTGGCTCTAATGCAATGGGGCTATTTTATGAGTTTGTGAAGGATGCTTCGGTACGCCTGATTGGGATTGAAGCGGCCGGAGAAGGCGTCGATACGGATAAGCACGCGGCGACCCTCACCAAGGGGCGGGTTGGGGTGTTGCATGGGGCGATGAGTTACCTGTTGCAAGATCCTGAAGGTCAGGTGATCGAGCCTCATTCGATTAGCGCAGGCTTAGATTATCCTGGAGTGGGGCCGGAGCATAGCTATCTCAAGGACTCTGGACGCGCCGAATACTATAGCATTACCGATGAAGAGGCTTTAACCGGATTTGAGCAATTATCGAAGTTAGAAGGGATTATACCGGCTTTGGAAACGGCTCATGCGATCGCCTATTTAGCTCAACTGTGTCCTCAATTGACAGGTAGCCCGCGCCTTGTGATTAATTGTTCGGGACGCGGTGACAAAGATGTGCAAACGGTTGCTAAATATTTTAATCCGGCGTAATTCAATTATTTTTAACGTTTTTTAGGGCGAATTTAGGTTCGCCCTTTTTTCATCCTTTGGGAAGAAGATACAACGCCCTCTAATTGATAGTCTAGGAATTGAAAGCCACATCCAATAGAAGCCCAATCGTACCTCTCTATTAACAGAATCAATTCTGAAGAGAGAAGACACTAGGCTTTGGTTTTCCGAGGAGCGAATACTCGTCTATTCATCAGATCCAAAACTTTAAAACTATCGATTTCCAGGCAAGATTCCTCAGTATTGTTGTTGGTTGAAGGAGCATAAATCAATGTTTAAAAGAAAAAATACAAACAGCGAAGCACAAGTCGTTGCTAGCGCTATCTCGCATTCCGATACTTCTGAGCGCAACCGCATTTTCCAACTCTCCGCAGTGGTTGGCTTGTCTTTAATGGCGTTAGTGCTTCCGGCTTGCACCCCTGGCGATACAGCACGGGATGACGACGCCCAAATCACCACCGAAAACGTTACTGAAGATACGCAACAACTCATCGGTCAAACTGTAACGGTCAGAAGCGACGTTGACGATCAAATCGGACCGAATACTTTTACAATCAGCGATAGCGGTCTATTTGGTGCCGATCCAATTGTGGTCGTTAATGCCACCGGAACGCCCTTTGTTTTACCGACCGATATTGATGCAGATGTGCAAGTCACGGGTGAAGTTCAACGGTTTGTGCTGGCTGATATTGAGCGCCAATATAATTTAGGCTTAGATCCAGCCGTGTATGGCGAGTATGAAAACGAACCCGTCATCATTGCTCAATCTCTGGCGCTAGCACCGCGTGCGGGCGATATTACCGATAACCCAGAACGCTACTATGGTCAAACGATCGCCGTTCAGGGTGAAATTGATGAAGTGATGGCCAATAATAGCTTTACCCTCCAAGATGGCGCTTGGATTGGCGGTCAAGATTTATTAGTCTTGAAAGTAGGTCAACCTACAACTGCAATTCAAGATGGTCAAGAAGTGGTTGTCACTGGCGAACTTCGTCCGATGAACGTGGCGGAAATTCAAAGAGACTATAACGTCACTTGGGATGGAGAAATGCAACAACGCCTAGAAGCAGAATATCAGAATCGCCCCGTTCTGATTGCAGAGGCCACTTATCCTTTAACGCAACAAAATGGTGGAACCCGCACTACCACTCCCTAGGAGAGGGTAACGCTAAAGGGACTTAGAGCAGTCGGGAGTTGGGAGTCAGTGTTTCCCAATTCCCGATTCCGCTTTAAATGTGCGATAAAATTTCCCGCATCCTCGATAATGGCTGTTGATGCGTGATGAGTAACGGATGAGCCAAGAGAATTTTCAGGTTTGCGATCGCGATCTTTCCCCAGAGTGGTTAGAACGCTATCAAAAGTGCGATCGCCTTGCCGTCGATACTGAGACAATGGGATTGCTACCGATTCGCGATCGCCTTTGTCTAGTACAACTGTGCGACGAACAAGGCTTTGTCTGTGCGATCCGCATCGCCAGAGGACAAACCGACGCCCCCAACCTCAAGCGCCTTCTAGAATCAGAACAAGTTCTGAAAATCTTTCACTTTGCTCGGTTTGACGTAGCCATGTTGCGCCACCACCTAAACATTACCGTCAATCCCATCTTTTGCACAAAAATTGCTAGCAAACTCGCCAGAACCTACACCAACCGCCACGGCTTAAAAGATTTAGTCAACGAACTCGAACAGATAGAACTCGACAAAACCGCCCAAAGTTCCGACTGGGGAAACGCTGAAAATCTATCGGAACAGCAATTAAGCTACGCCGCCAACGATGTCAGGTATCTAATAAACGTTCAGCAAAAGTTAGTGAAAATGCTAGAACGCGAAGAACGCCTAGAACTCGCCCATCAATGTTTTAACAGCCTACCCGTCATCGTTTCCCTTGATTTGCTGCAATATCAGGGCGTGTTTGAACACTAACAAAGAGGGTGGGGGGAAGAAGAAGGGAGTTGGGAGTTAGGAGTTGGGGGTTGGGGAGAAGAAAAGGTAGGAAGACTTGATAACTATCAACTCAGCACTCAGCACTCTTCTCCCACTCGGAACTCGGAACACCGCTACGCGGAAGCAAGCTACGGAACTTTGCACTCACTTCTCCCTCAACAGGCGTTACACTAACCCAAAGACTTGTTGAGATTGAAAAAAGCGCATGAAAGCAGCGACGGTCAGCTTGTGTCGAGCAAATTCCTACGATGATTTAGTCTTGCGAAATGCTTTAATTCAAGTTTTGGAACCCTTGGGGGGAATATCTGCTTTTGTTAAACCCGGTTCCCGCGTTCTCCTCAAACCCAATCTTCTCACGGGTGCGCGTCCCCAGAAAGAATGCGTTACCCGTCCAGAAATTGTACGCTGCGTGGCTCAACTGGTTCTAGAAGCCGGGGGAAAGCCGTTTTTAGGTGATGGGCCGGCTTTTGGTAGCGCGCGCGGGGTGGCGGTTGCTAATGGCTATCAACCCCTGTTAGAGGAATTGAATTTACCCGTGGTTGAGTTTAGCGGCAAGCGCTATCAAACCGTTAGCGATACGTTTAATCATCTGCTGCTGAGTAAAGAGGCGATGGAAGCCGATGTGACGATCAATTTACCCAAGGTGAAATCTCACGTCCAACTGACGATGACGCTGGGGGTGAAAAACCTGTTTGGCTGCGTTCCCGGTAAGATGAAGGCTTGGTGGCACATGGAAGCGGGAAAAGATAGCGGGCGGTTTGGCGAAATGTTGGTGGAAACGGCTAGAGCGATCGCGCCTGACCTTACTATTTTAGATGGGATTATCGGTCATGAAGGTAAAGGGCCTAGTGGTGGCGAACCTCGCTTTTTAGGCATTCTCGGTGCGGCGGATAACGTTTTTGCTCTAGATCGTGCCTTTTTAGAGATTCTACAGGTCGATCCGGCAACTGTACCGACTGCGGCGGCCGCTTCTCGGCTCAATCTTTGTCCAGCAACGGTTGATTTTCCCTTACTCACCCCCACAGAACTGCAAGTTTCAGACTGGAAGTTACCGGAAGCATTAGTTCCTATCGATTTTGGGATGCCTAGGGTGATTAAGTCTACCTTCCGCCATTTTTATATTCGTTTTATCAAAGAACCCCTCGCCGTCTACGGCCGTTCTTAAGCGATCGCAATTAGCTCAATAGCAAAAAGCAAAAGCGCTTGGGAAACTGGACTCCCAAGCGCTTGTTTTTACAGAGTTAATTCTGAGAAAGGTTTAGGATTTTTAATCTCAATCTCAGCAATTCAGTAAAGGGTCTGGGCTGAGGTGGGATTAACTTAGGAAACCCAATCTACAGCGTTTTTCAATTCTAGGAAATACTCTTTCTTTAAGCTTCCCCCAACTCAGAGAGATTTAGGCAAACCGTGTGGTATCTCTCCAATCAAAAAAACGCGATTTGTGGGAGTTTATCTAACAGCCTTCGCGCGGAATTTTACTTAAAGCGTGCCAAGTTCTGTTCCCGACAACTCCATCTGCAACTAAGCCAACTCGCTTTTGAAAAGCTTTGACAGCTTGCTCAGTCATCCAACCAAAATCACCGTCAATTTTGCCATTATAATCGCCGCAAATTTGTAAAACTTCTTGCACTTTACTCGTTGCTAGTCCATAATGACCCCGACGCAGTTCGGGCATATTGACGGGTGCGCCTGTATAGAGGGATTGCCAGGTTAATGAACCGACAATACCATCTTCTGTTAAGAAGACGCGGCGTTGATAGGCTTTGACACTATACTCTAAAATTTCATCAAAAACGCCATCGATAAAGATGTCATAAGAACCCAATCCCCAATGAATAAGCAGGCGTTGAAGTTCGCGAACGTCGTTGCCTTTAGAACCCCGACTTAGGGTGGGTTTATTCAGAGCAATTGAGTTAGCAGATTGAGTGTTGGTAGGTAGTTGCATATTTTTTTGATTTGATTTGTGTTTGACAATTCCTAAGTTACTTTGGCTCTTTTCTCAGTCACCTCACCTTTTGGTTTCATCCAATCGGGTGATTCAAAAAGTAGAAAAAAAGGGGTTATTCTTGTTCGAGATCGCTGAAATGTTTTCCGGACAAAAATGAGAAAATTAATGTATGTTTGTTGAATGGATGCCAAATAAAAAGGTATCACCCAATCGGGCGATGCTATTAAGAGGAATTTTTGCTGCGATGGAAGTAGAGCGATCGGAAACTTAACTCACTTCAGTCAGTTTCATCGCTGAAATTGTATCGGCAATAGACGCGATCGCGCCCAAGACTTGAGCCTGGAGTGAGTATATCTACTTAAGTCTTTAGAGAGTTGCAGAAAACTTTGACAATTGCCCTCTAGAAAGGCGATCGCTTTGGTCAAATTCTGTTATCTTATTTAACATTACAAAAATTTACTTATAGGATTTGAGTATGCAAAGAAGCACGCAAGCCAAACTCGGTAAAGTTCTCGCCATCGGAGGAGCCACCCTGCTGTTAAGCAGCGGCATTAGCGTTGCATCCGGCTTACTCGCCATCAAGCATATTCCCCCCGGTTTAACGGGCGTTGCTTTGCTGATGGAAGTTGCCGGGTTAGGTTTATCCGAAAAAGTCAAAGATTGTTAGGCTAGTCGATAGGATGAGCCAGCTTAAACCAAACCGCTCCGAAGCGCTACAACAGCGGCTTGTACGCGGTCATCCACCGCTAGCTTATTCATAATCCCGCGAACGTGAGTCTTCACAGTATTGGGACTTAGATAAAGCTCGGCAGCAATTTCTGGATTGCTATATCCTTCCACCATTAACTTGAGAACTTCTAATTCTCGCTGAGAAAGCTGACCAATATTGCTCGTTGGGGTTGGTGGTTTTAGATGTTCGATGACTTTACGAGCAATTTGCGGATCGAGATAAGTGGCCCCTTCTTGAGCCGCCGCGATCGCAGCTAGCAAGCGGTCTACATTCGCCCCTTTAATACAATACGCATCAGCCCCACTCGAAAGCGCCGCAATAATTTCCGTTTCCGTCGTGTGGGAAGTCAGCATCACCACGCGTACATCAGGGAGGGCTTGCTTAATTTGCTGAGTAGCGGCGATCCCATCCAACCGGGGTAAACCAATATCCATCACCACCAAATCGGGTTTGAGTTTCAGCGCCGCTTCTACCCCTAAATACCCATCCTCTGCTTGTCCCACGAGCGTTAGGTTAGGCTGTTCCATCAAGGTTTGTTCTAAACCTAATTGCATCATCGGGTCATCTTCAACAATCAAAACCCGAAGGGACGGCAGATCGTCAATCTCAGTCATGAATCTCTCAGAAATCAACAAGCCCACAGAGCTACCTAGCACTCTAACCGATCTCCGGGTGAAAAACTACGATTTGTCGCAAGACTCAAGATTGACCCGCCAGCGCGATCGCCCCAATTCCCAACACCGAAATTCCTTGTTGTTGCAGGGTTTGAGCGGCAGAGCGAGCGGTTGCTCCGGTCGTATAGATATCATCAAGTAATAAAATAGGAGAGTTGCGCTTGAGGTTTCCCACCACAAACGCCTCGGTCAAATTGAGCGATCGCGCTGAAGAAGATAAACCAAACTGGGCTTGTGTTTGGCGAACCCGCTTTAACCCGGAGGAGTATAAACGCAGACCCGAAATCTCACAAAATTGTTCAGCCAGCAATTGCGCTTGATTGTAACCCCGCTGCTTCAGCTTCGTTTCGTGGAGGGGAATAGGGACAACCCCCGTTCCGCGCGGATAAGAGATCCCAGAAGCCAGCCAAGCTTGTGCCAACTCCGTCCCTAACACGCGAGCTAATTGAGGTTGATTTTCATACTTTAAAACCGCGATCGCCCGCTTGAGCAAGCCTCCATAAGTACCCCAAGCAAATACAGGGAATTCTGCTTGCCATAACCGTTGCGGATCGGCTAACTGGCAGCGCCGCAAGGACTTTAAGCAAGCCGCACACAACTGTCCCTCAGTAGGGCGATCGCACAAAGGACAGCTTGACTTTAAAAATAAACCCGACCAAGCTTTTCCAATCAACTGCCAGCGACCCATACTCATCGAAAACCTCTGAGAAACCCTGCCGTTCTAGTGCCCGGAGGAATAGGAGCAGCAATTGAGCGGTTCGATGCCGCGAAAATTGCCAGTTTAGTAGCTGTATGCATAACCATCCTTATTTGGGCATAGTCTTGCAAAACTTGGGGCTGATTAAAATAGGCTGCACCGTACACCGATTAAAACTACTTTAACGATAAGATTTGCAAAGCGCAAAATCGAGCCGCCTTTTGCTCCTCCCACCCGGAACGACCAACCGCGTATACATCAGTCTTCTAGTCTTGTTTTACAAGGTTTCGATCCCCCCTAGCCCCCTTTAAAAAGAGGATTTAGGGGAATCTCAGCTAGATGTGGGATTCCTACACTCAATGTGTATGCACGGTAGCCGCAATGACTGAGCGCAAAGATAGAACGGCTGGCTAGCCAATTGATTCACATTCAATTCTTAGATTCTTCCAGTAGGGTTTAAAAACCCCGATCTCAGAATCAACAAAAACCAGAATTCACCAAATTGTCCGTACGCTCTTGCACGTCCGCAAGCAAAATGCTGTGACCGTTTTAGAATGGCTCGATCGAATTCATCCCCAGGATCGGTTTGTCGTTGGAGACAAAGCCTTTTATCTGGGTCAACTGCTGCAACGAGGCTATCCGGTCATTCCGGGATTTGTTGTCAGAAGCTCCATTTTACGCAATTTTTTAGCCGAGATTGACTGGTTAGAGCCGCTCTTCTCCGACCTGTCTGACTCTGCCTTACACTTAGATGTCAACAACCCGCGTCAGTTACAAGCGATCGCCCAACGAATTCGCGATTCAATTCAAACAGCCCCATTACCTCCAGACTGGCTGGCCTCATTCAGCGAAGCCGCAGAAGAGTTGAGCCGCCAAACAGAGTTGTCTACCTTCATCCTCAGACCCTCTTTAGCCTTACAAACCTCGCGCCCAGACAATCACGCCTTCAACCCCGAACCCTATGCAACATCAGGGTTGTGGCAATCCCATATCTGCTCTGACCCGGTGACTTCCCTAGAAGCTGGGATCAAAAAAGTCTGGGCAGAACTCTTTCGCGCCCGCAGCCTCCTGTATTGGCAGCGCTGCGGCGTCAAACTCCACCAAATTTACCTAGCCGTCTTAATCCAACCCATTGCCAACGCCAAAGCATCAGGCACCCTCAACGCCACCACAGACACCTTTGAAATTCAAGCCACCTGGGGGTTAGGAATGTCCCTCGTCAAAGGCGAAGTCTTGCCCGATCTCTACCGCATTCAGGCCGAAACCGGAACCTTACAAGACACCCATCTGGGGGAAAAAACCATTCTCTACGACTTAGCCGCCGAAGCGTTGCATCCCCAGAACCCTTTACAGACGCAAGCTCTCGCCGAATCCCTCAGCACTCAAGCCGTGTTAGGCGATCGCGAATTGCAACAACTCGTCCATTTAGCCCAACAGCTTAAAGCCAACATCGCCTCCCCCTACACCTTGGAATGGACGATCGCGCAACCGCAGTCCACGCTATATCTCACCCAGGTGGAGGTGCAGCCCCTTCCCGTCCAGCACCCTTTAGCCCTGAAGCCGCCCTCCTTAGAAGTCTCGGTCCCCTTTCTTCGGGGATTAGCGGCGGCCCCCGGTCAAGTGCAAACGCGCGCAACCGCAATCGGGCCAACGCAGACCCTCACGGAACCAATTGTACCCGGTCGAATTTTAGTGGTTAGCGCGATCGCCCCCGAACATCTGCCGCTATTGCAACAGGCCGCCGGTATTATTGCCGAACAGGGCAGTTTAACCAGTCATGGAGCCATTGTTGCCCGCGAACTGGGGATTCCCGCCATTGTCAGCGTTCAGGGGGCAACCCGCCTGATTCAATCGGGCGAGGTGATATTTATGGATGGGAGTACGGGCGAAATTTATCGTCGGGATGCGCCAGCGATCGCCCCCTTGCCTCGACCGCAACTGCTAGCAACCCCGCATTCCTACCGCACCAGCACCCAACTGATGGTCAATCTCAGTCAGTCTACCTCCATTGAACGGGCGCAAGCCTTACCTGTAGATGGGGTGGGGTTGCTGCGATCGGAGTTGATGGTACCCGAAATTCTAGAGGGACTGTCGCCGTGGGATTGGTTGCACCAAGGACGGGGGGCAGAATTTGCCGAACGCTTGCAACAGCAGATCGCTCGATTTGCCTCGGCGTTTGCGCCTCGACCCGTCTTTTATCGGGCGTTAGATTTAAATATCAATCCAGAAGGGGAACCGCTACCCGCCTCCCAGAACGCCATGCTGGGATTGCGCGGCACGTTTAATTGCCTGTTGAACCCCGATTTATTTGATTTAGAGTTGAGAGCGATCGCCCAAGTGCATCAGCAAGGCTTGCATAACGTGCATCCGATCCTGCCCTTTGTGCGAACGGTCGAAGAATTTGTCTTTTGTCGCAACCGCCTGCCCCTAGCGGGTTTAGACCCGGAACGGCTGCAACTGTGGATTATGGCAGAGGTGCCTTCTATCCTCTTCTTATTGCCCGAATACGTGCAAGCAGGCGTGCGGGGAATCTCAATTGGTACGAACGATCTCTCGCAACTTTTGTTAGGCATCGATCGCAATTTAGGCGTTCTCGCCTCCGCTTTTGACGGGCTGCATCCTGCGGTTTTAAGGGCAATTCAACAACTGATTCAAACAGCGAGGACTTGTGGCATTCCCTGTTCCATTTGCGGCCAAGCGCCCAGCCTGTACCCCGAATTAGTCGATTTATTGGTGCAATGGGGAATTAGTGCAATTTCCGTCGATTTACAGGCCGTTCCAGCTACCCTGGAGGCGATCGCCCAAGCCGAACAGCGTATTGTCCTAGAAGCGGCTCGTCGCCAGTTACACCCGGAGGACTAGCCGCTATCTGCTACGATTGGATGTTACATTCGACAACCTCCGCTGCCCCTCAACCCCCGATGATTTATCCTGAGTTTTCTCAATTTGCTGAACTCGCTCAACAAGGTAACTTTGTGCCGGTCTATCAAGAATGGGTAGCCGACCTCGATACGCCAGTTTCAGCGTGGTATAAGGTGTGTGCAGGGCAACCCTACAGCTTTTTATTAGAGTCGGTTGAAGGGGGAGAAAATCTCGCCCGCTACAGTTTATTAGGATGCGATCCCCTCTGGATTTTAGAAGCGCGGGGCGATCGCACCACCCAAACCTTCCGCGATGGTTCGGTTCAGGAGTTTCAAGACGATCCCTTCACCGTTTTGGCCCGCTGTCTAGAACCCTATCATCCGGTAAAATTACCGCAACTCCCCCCCGGAATTGGCGGTTTATTTGGCTTTTGGGGCTATGAGTTAATTCATTGGATTGAACCCCGCGTTCCCGTTTACAGCGGCGGGGAAAACGATTTACCGGATGGCGTCTGGATGCAGGTGGATAACCTGTTGATTTTTGACCAAGTGAAGCGGAAAATTTGGGCGATCGCCTATGCCGATTTACGCAACACGCCCGACTTAGAACAAGCCTATCAGCAAGCGCGCGATCGCGTTCGCCAACTCGTCAACAAGTTACAATCCCCCTTATCTGCCAATAGCACCTTACTGGAATGGAACCCACCGAGCCAGAACAGTTCGCCCCTAAACTACACCAGTAACATCTCCAAAGCCGATTTCTGTCAGAACGTCCAAAAAGCCAAAGACTACATCTTTGCAGGCGATATCTTTCAAGTGGTTCTCTCGCAGCGCCTTAGCGTTCCCTATCCCGGCGAACCCTTCTCCCTGTATCGTTCCCTGCGCCTCATTAACCCCTCGCCCTACATGGCGTATTTTAACTTCCGGGATTGGCAGATTATCGGCTCATCCCCTGAAGTGATGGTTAAAGCCACCCTAGCACCCGATGGCACCTCCACGGCCTTACTGCGCCCCATTGCTGGAACCCGACGGCGCGGACAAACCCATCAAGAAGATGTTGCCCTGGGGGAAGACTTATTGCAAGACCCCAAAGAAGTCGCAGAACACGTCATGCTGGTAGACCTAGGGCGCAACGACTTGGGGCGGGCTTGTACCATTGGTACGGTTAAAGTAGACGAATTAATGGTGATTGAACGCTACTCCCACGTCATGCATATTGTGAGTAACGTTATTGGCGAATTAGGAACCGGAAAAACTGCTTGGGACTTGTTGAAAGCCTGTTTCCCCGCCGGAAC
This sequence comes from Geitlerinema calcuttense NRMC-F 0142, assembly GCF_030285425.1. Classification (NCBI taxonomy): domain Bacteria; kingdom Bacillati; phylum Cyanobacteriota; class Cyanophyceae; order Geitlerinematales; family Geitlerinemataceae; genus Geitlerinema; species Geitlerinema calcuttense. The sequence continues at coordinate 24,822 of NZ_JASVEJ010000036.1, forward strand.
CGTTAGCGGCGCGCCTAAAATTCGGGCAATGGAAATTATTCACGAACTCGAAGGTTGTCGCCGGGGCGTCTATTCTGGGGCTTACGGCTATTATGATTTTGACGGACAACTCAATAGCGCGATCGCCATTCGGACAATGGTCGTCCAAAACCAAACCGTTTCCGTACAAGCAGGCGCAGGCTTAGTTGCAGACTCCGATCCCGAAAAAGAATACGAAGAAACCCTCAACAAAGCCAGAGGTTTGCTAGAAGCCATTCGTTGCCTGCAACCCGCATCCAATCCCGCCTAAAAAGTCGGTGCTAGGATAGGCTAATAGGAACGCCCTTAATTTTCTGTTGTCTTTCCTTTCCCGTATTAGCCACTCGTGGATCGCAAATCTTCAGAACTCGCTGAAAATCAGACCGAGGAGCCTGAAAGACAGGTTCTGGTCTGTCAGCATCGCACCTGTCAAAAAAATGGTTCCCAAGCAGTGCTTAACGCCTTTCAAGCTGCTGTTTCGGATCGGGTAGAAGTGGTAGAATGCGGCTGTCAAGGACAATGCAGCCTCAGCCCTACCGTTCGCGTTTTACCGGACGAAATCTGGTATTGTCGGGTACAACCCAGCGATATTCCAGAAATTGTCGAGCAACATCTCCAACAGGATCGTCCTGTCGAGAGATTGCTGCATCCCCGCATCCACCCGCGCATCTCCTTCTTTGAACCTTGACTTTTGGGTGGAGTTTCCCCCAAGAAAAACGATCTCGCTCTGAGTGATGCATTCAGCAGATTCGTAGACCCAAAATTCAAAAGTGCCTTAAGGCTCCAAGGGTGTCAAACTGGAAGGATTGAGAGTAAGGTTAACGCAACTGAGTTAGGCTCAGGTAAGATAGGCCATCCCCATGTCAGAGCAAATCGAGAAAATCAAACAATTAATTAAAACTGCTACAAATTCCAAGCAAAAGGCGATGTATCAAGATTTGCTGGTGAAACTAGAGTCCGAGTCGGACGAGCAACCCCCCTCCCCTGCAAAACCGCCATCGCCTGCCAAACCTATATTAAAATCCAAAAAACAGCAAGCGGCTTCATCTTCTCCACCCCCCGAACCCGCAGAAACGGCCGCGCCAGATGACGCTTCCGGTGAAGCCGCAGAACCCTCCCAGGAACTAAGCGATGCTTCCTCAGAATCTGAGGGAACCGAACCCAGCGCCGACGAACCCAAGACAGATGCGTATTTTCAGGGAATTGGCATCATCCAAGGAGAAGTGACGCTTACTGAAGAAGAGTCAACGGTTCGCTTAGGGAACGTGCAATATCCGTTGTTTTATCTTCCCAATAAACGCCGTTATGCCTATGAAGCCTTGAAAAAGGAAATTGAAACCACAGGCAATTCGACGCAACGATTAATCGTCTATCCCAAAATCTTGCATTTTCCTAAAAAGGATCAACCCCATAAAGTCGCTTTTCAGCTTGTCGGATTTATCGGTTCTCAAGCTTCAGCCAGCCAACTCAACAACGAATTAAAGGATGGGGAATTCAAATTTTCGGGACTGTGGCAATTTATCCCCGTCTGTCGCTTTCCCTGTATTACGGTACTGCGTAACTTCAATCAAGAGCGACTCACTTGGATTAAGCAAGCTGAAGCACCGCAGAAAGTTAAATTCATGAAGGCGTCTCATATTCCGCTGTTGTGGCGAGATAGTCCTGTTAAACCGTTTAGATTCAATCCCAAATTGAAAAAAGAACAGCAGGCGCAAACCTATTTCGTACAAGTCAAAGCCAGATTCTTACCCGAACGGGATGTTTTTGAATTTATCGAACAGTTTCACGAACCAATTAAGGAAGCACCTGGATTTTTGAAAGCCTCGAAGAAGCTAAAAGCCGAAGCACTCAAAGTCTTGAGTGCAGCCAAGCAGCTTGAGGAGTCAACCGCCGACGAGTCATAATTCTGGACAGGCTGAACTTCTAGGTTGTCAATTGCAAGTCGCCCAGCACTCCCCTAGGAACTACCCTGTATGCATAAGTTTTCTACTATTGTCCTACAGGGTGCGATACTAGCCCCCTGACCAAAGGCATGACTGTGTATACATAAGTTTTACTTAGTATTGTTCTACAAGGTTTCGATCTCCCCTGACAAAAGGGGGAACCGGAATCAAAGTCCCCCTTACTAAGGGGGATTTAGGGGGATCTCAATTAGATTTAGGGTTCTTACACTAGATGTGTATACACGGTAGCCTTACAAAGGGGAGGAACTGAAGTCAAAGTTCCCCCGCTAGATGTGTAGGCGCGGGAGTCCCTAGAAGGGAGGCAAATTTTGTTGTTCGTCTCCCCAAAACTGACGAATGTGCCAGAAAACCTTTGTGTTGAGCGTACTTTAAATGAACCCCAGTCCCCTTCCAGAAAAGCCAAAACTTCCCATTCAACAATGGCCTGCTGAAAAGACCAATGGTGCCAAAGTGGGTCTATGCTTCTTTATGGCTTTTGTGTTGCTGGGATACCCCTTAGTCATTAGTTTAGTGTTGGGAATTGTCGGCGCGATCGCGACTGGCTGGATTATCTTTGCGTGGAGAACCCCAGAAGAACTCGAACAGTTACCCCTACTCCCCACCCTAGAAGACATCCTAGAACCCGTTGAAGAACGCACCCGCCTAGAAACCTGGCGCAAAATGGAATCTCAATCCCGCCTTTCCACTAATGCGGCGAAAATTGGTTGGAAAAAGCTGATTAACTTCTTAGGCGAGGATAATCGTCCCCAACAATAAGACAAAGTAGCACTAGATACTATCTACTCCCAATTCCCTTCTTCCCCATGTTCCTATTCCTCTCCAAACTGCTACCCATTTTCGTCTATCCACTGGGGTTAGCTTGCGTTTTGATTGCGGTATCTGGGTTTCTGGTGTGGAAACGTCCCCGATGGGCGGTTATTCTGTTGGGGATAGCGTTTGCGGTATTGGTTTTGGGGGGAAATGGTTGGGTTTCTACGCAGTTCGTGCGATCGCTAGAATGGCAAAATATTGCTAGTGGCGAACTCGATAGCGCGGGTGCAATTGTGGTATTGGGGGGAGGGATTAAACCGCACGTTCCGCCGCGTCCTTGGGTGGATTTTGGTGAAGCAGGCGATCGCATTATCCACGGTGCCCAATTGTACCGTCAAGGCAAAGCCCCTTTGCTGGTTCTGTCTGGGGGAAGAATTGACTGGAAGGAAGGCGGCGCGCCAGAATCGAGCGATATGGCTGCAATTGCTGAATTGATAGGCGTTCCGGGTTCTGCGATTTTACAAGACCCCACCTCGCTGAATACGTATCAAAATGCGGTGAATGTCCGCAACCTTTTGGAACCTTTAGGCGTTCGGCGAGTTTTGCTGGTGACTTCGGCTTTACACATGCCGCGATCGCTGTTAATTTTTCAGAAACAAGGGTTTGAGGCCATCCCCGCCCCTACTGATTTTCTTTCAACCCAAGGGGATGATATCGAGTCTGCAACCCTGGAAGGTCTGATCCTCAAACTCGTCCCCGATGTCAGCAATCTGCAACAGACCACCAATACCCTTAAAGAATATATCGGAATGTTGATTTATCGCCTGCGGGGATGGCTGTAAGCGACCCTAGCTGGCAAAGTACGCTAGCCTCAGAAAGTGGCGCAAACACTCCAATTCCATGAGCAACCCCTTGCAACGCATTATTCCTCTGTCTCCCCCTGAAGCGCACGAGTTTTTTCAGGTGCATCAAGTGAGTCACGCCTTTTATGAAGAGGTGAAGCATCGCGAGGAACTCGAACGTTACGCCCAATGGTACGCCCTCACCGCCCAGCAACACCAGCGAGAACTCGAACAGATGCGCGGTGAGTTTAATTTATTTCGACTGTTTTCCCGCAGACGGTAAGCGCGATTAAGTCTATATACTGGGTTTCAAGGCAAATTCTCTCCAGCAAAAATCCCAAATCAGCCGATTGCACCATCCTGCAAGCTGTTGTATTTTCTCCATGAAAAAATAAAATTGCCAACTTGAGAACCTTGCAAGCTCAGATTAATATTACACCTAATTAAAGTTATCTTGATGCCAAGCCTGATAAAATTGAGGGTAAGGCAGCTTGTCAGCACAGTAGAAAAATATTTCTCCAGAACATTTATATGCATCAGAATTAAAGTCAATAACTTCTCCCTTTAGATAATCTTTTAATATCTTGATAACTGAAATATACATTGAATCATCAGTAATAATTTGTTGACATAAATTAATAGTTTGATTACATAGAAAATGGCTGGGTTTAGTGAATAGTAAGTGCAGTATAGCTCGAAGAACACTTATTTTTCCTACCCCAATCTGCGCTAATCTAGTGTGAGCAGCTACAAAAGTATGTTTCATATGTGTTCCTCCACGAGTTTGTATTTCAAAACCGTTTCTTAGTTGACAAATCAAATAGTTTACATCATTACATTCTGTTAGATTTTTAATTGCCTGTAACCGCTTTTCTTGATGAAGGCTTCGTTCTTTATTCCATCGGCGATTTATCTGAGATTGTAATTGTTTACCGAGTATTTGATTTGCGGATGCCAGTGATATTTTTTGTTTTTCAACACTTCTTTTTACTTCTGGATGATCAATATTCTTTGCACTCAATATTGATATAGCTGCTTGTCTGTAACTTTCATTACTTAATAAATTAATTAGAACAGTCTTTGACTCAGTATTTTTAGAATCGATATCTAGAATAAAAGCAGCTACTCTAAAACAATCTTTCTCACTTTTATGCTGTAACATTTTTAATAAATCTGTCAAAGCATGGATTGCCTGTAGGCGATTAGTTTCCTTTAAAGCTTTAACAGCAGATTTTTCAATGTAATTTGAGTACATCAACCATTTTCTATCTTCTATTTTAGGAAAATCAAACCACCATCGAATAAGTTGGTTTATAATTTCGTTATTATGTTGACGTGCATCAAATTTATCAAGCTCTGCAATTCCTGCTGCTGCTAGAAAATAAGCTCTATATTTATAAAATTCTCCACATCCATCGTCAAAATTTACCAACTTATCAATAAACCTCTCCTTTTCCTCATCTGCAACATCACTACGCCCCAGCCAAAACAAAACAACCTGCTTCCACTGCGGTTCAAAAATCCGGTATTCCTTCCCCTCCACCGGAAAATCAACATGATTTCGAGGTAAAAAATTATCCCAATCATCCACCGCCAACGCTGCAAAATACTCCTGAAACGTGGCATGATAAAACACGCAAATCGCTTCTGGAAAGCCCTCTACTCGATACAACCCCCCCAACTTCGTCATTGCCTGAAAAATCGGGCGACTTCTCAAAACCTCTAATACCCAACTTTCCTGCAACCGTAACCGCGAAACCTTATCCTTCTGTTTCATCGCCGCCAACGCCAACCGCGCCAACGCTGCATCAATGGCTTTCCGTTGATCTAAAATCTTCTCATCCGCCGTCCAACGATACATCCAATCGACAAACTTCCTATATAACCCCGCCTGCGTTTCCGGTAAACCTCCTCCTGTCTGCCAAATTCGACACAACATCCACAACCGCAAAGGATTCTGAATCAACTCCTTGAGACGGGAATTTTCTGACTGTGCTAACGCCGCCTCTAAACTCTCCCCTGTCGCTGCATCTCCCATCTCCGCAAACCAACGGCGAATATAGTCTGTCACCTGTTCAGGGTTAAACTCCAAATTGCGAAACACATCAAACCCCGAAAAAGCATTCTTATCCGCTTCCCAAACATTCACCCGACAAGTCACCACCACCCGCACCGCTTGCACCCATCCCCCCAACAGTGTGGTAACATGGTGCGTTTCTACCCTCGATGTCATTTCATCTAACCCATCCAATAATAACCAAATCCGTTCTTTATGTTGGGTGAGTTCGTCAATCGTGAGGCTTTTACCTGTTTGTTTAAGCCAAATTTTTTCAATATATTGAGTAATTGTCGGTTGGGTTAAATCTGTCAAAGATATCCAAATCGGCAACCCTAAACCCTTATCTAAAATCTCATAAGCAATCTTCTGTAACCGCGTGGTTTTCCCCGAACCCGGTTCGCCAATAATCGCTATTCTTCGCCCTTGACTAATTTGGCTTTTCCCTTGTCGCAATACATCCTCAAAAAAGTGTTCTTCAGCAATAGGAATGAGTTTTTCTTCTTCCTTTTCTTCTGGCTGATTTCTTGAGGAAGGTTTAGGCAGTTTGCGTTCAACAATCGCTAAACGAACATAAATGTCATCGAGTTGCGGTGTCACCCCGTAGGTGTTGGTAAAGGGGTTAGTGGTAAGTTGTTTTTGTTGGGTAAGGTTTTGGCTACAAATTTCTTTCCAGTCTTCTACTGTCAAGGATTTGGGTTTGAGGCGGTTATGAATATCAGAGACTTTTTGTTGTATATCTTTAACTGATTCTTCTAAACCCTGTAACAGTTGGGTAATTGTTGTCTCAAGCACTCCTAACCGTTGACACATTTCAAGAAAACCGGAATTAATTTCTTGGCTAATTTGGCTGAAAACAGCTTCTTGTTGTGTTGCTGTTCCTTGTAACTGGGTTTCTAAATGCTGGAAACGCTCAATGATTTGGGACAATTCTCCTGTATTTATCCCTAAATTTGTGTTTCGCAGTTGTTCGATTTCCCCCTTCATCCCCGTGAGTAACTGCAAGGTTAATCCGACAAAAGCTTTACCATCTTTGGCAAAGTCTTCTTTGAGGGTTTCTCTTAAAGCTTTCGGGAAGGTAATATGCAGTAAGTCTGCTACTTGGGGATAAACTTGTGGCGGCAGTTGAAAGCCACCCCCTTCACAGGTTGCCATGTTTAAGCGGATGAAAATATCCTGCCATTCTTGCGGGGTAAGGTTGCCATCTTGGGTGAGGCGGTATTCTTCCGGGGTGAGAAATTCGTCGAGTTTGGCTTCTCCCAGTTGAGGATAGCGTTCTTTCGTGAGTTCCTGTTGGGCAATTTTCACCCAGTTATCTTTGGCTTGGGCGGCGATTTTCTCTAATAATTTGCGGTGGGTGTCACCTGGGTGTTGTTTGGCAGCTAGAGTAATGACGGCTGCGATCGCTTTTCCCACTGCTTCCGTTAAATCTTCATTGTCTAACGAAACCCCTCCACTTCCCGTCCCATCAACTAACGCGTCGATCGCATTTGCCGTATTCCCAGCCGCGATACTACTTAACGCAGTCGCTAAGACTGTCCCCCAAACAATTCCTTCTGCTGCGCGAAGTGGTGGAAACACCAAGCCACCCAAGACACAGCCACTAGCAACAGTTAATTTAACAAGCGATCGTGCCACGTCCATAGATCGTTTATTTTGGGATTGCAATTTCTAGGATAAACGAGCAACCGAGGGGAGTCCCATTGAAAGGAAAGGGCGTGAGAAGATGAGTTTGGTAAAATCGAGCAAACCCCTGGCTGTACTTGTATGGCGATCCAGCCTGTTGTTCATACCATTCATTGTATTAATCCAGATTGCCCTGCCCCGTATCCTCAACCAGGGGCGAATCGATTTTGCTTGAGTTGTGGCGCACCGTTGCGTTTGAGCGATCGCTATATTCCCCTGACTCGCCTGGGATCGGGAGGGTTTGCCCAAATTTACACCGTTTGGGACTTACAGACGCAAACCGAACGCGTCTTGAAAGTCCTGATTGAAACCGCCCCAAAAGCCATCCAATTGTTTGAACAAGAAGCGGCGGTGTTATCGCGCCTGCGCCATCCGGGAATTCCCCAAGTTGAACCCCAAGGTTACTTTCAAATTGTCCTCGGAACTGGAAACCAGATGCGCCAGTTACCCTGCTTGGTGATGGAAAAGATTACCGGGAAAACCTTGGATGAAGTTCTCACCCATGACTACCCCCAAGGTTGCCCGGAAGCCTTAGTCATCGACTGGTTTAAGCAAGCCTTGGATATTCTGCAAACCCTGCACCACCAGGGCATTATTCACCGCGATCTCAAACCCTCTAACTTAATGTTGCGCCAAGGTACGGGGCAGTTAGTCGCCATTGACTTTGGCGGGGCGAAACAAATTGGCATGACAGGATCGGCTGCCAATAGTTCAACGCGCCTGGTGTCTCCCGGATATAGCCCTCCCGAACAGATCGTAGGCGAAGGCGTTAGCCCTGCAACGGATTTTTATGCTTTGGGGCGCACAATCATTCATTTACTCACGGGACAATATCCAGCAGACTTAGAAGATCCCACCACGGGGCGGCTGCGCTGGCGACATTGCGCGCCCGTGAGTTCAGGGTTTGCGGCTTTGTTGGATCGGATGGTGGAGTTGGATGTTCAGCAACGCCCAAGTTCTGTAGCAGAAATTCAACAGGCTTTGCGGGTTGCACCCGTTCAACGCCAACCGAATATTTTCCAGTCTGTTCCCCGCCAACTCTTGAAACTGGCGACGCGATCGCTTAATTTGGCGTTTCGCCTCACCTGGGGCACCCTAGCCGCCTGTCTGACTACGGTGTGGGAAATGGTTTTGGGAGGCTTAGGGGCCACTTTGGGGACATTAGCGGGATTTGCGATCGCCTATGGTACGCCTTTAGGATCGGTGTTTGCCCAGTGGGTGGGGGCGCAGTTCCCAGGGTTGCTAGGGAGTGCGGGGGTAGCCGTTGTACCTCAGTTAACGTTATTGTTTGCGATCGCCGGGATCGGTACGGCTTGGGGCATTAGTTTGGGTGGGGGATTTTCCCAAAAGCGGCGGTTATTATTTTCTGGAATTGCGGGCGCGATCGCTTTTAGCTTTGGCGGCTTGATTTTTCCTCTGTCTCTGGCAATTGGCACCATTCAAGGGATACTGATTTGGAGCGCGATCGCGCCTGCGTTCATTGCCATCTCGCTGGGCTTACCCAGCCATCACCTGATTCATGCCTTAATTTCAGGAATGGGGACTAGCAGCACGCTATTGGCGACTTTCTCCATCTTACAGGCCGTTTTTGCCAACCTTCGACCAGAGCTAATGGCGATCGCTCAAACCTTCGCCACCAGTCCCACAGGAACCGCTTTAGGTTTAAGCATCCTTTTCTTTAGTAGTTTCGCCATCCTCTATGCCCTCTGGCTTGGCATCAGCTACTATATCTGCGTTCCCCTGCTGCGCTTTTTGGGATGGCGCTAGAGAGGTCATTCTTTTAGCACTTGCGAACGCTATCCACCTTTAAGGAGACTGCCAAATCTGAATTTCTTGGCCTGCACAGACTAGCATTTGACTATCTGGGCTAAAACCTACAATTCCCCCGCATTGATAATCTGTATCTAAATAACTGATGCGGGTTTGGGTGGTTAAATCCCAGAGTTCGTTGCGAACCTCCAGGCTAGGATAGGCGAACGTATTGATGACTAAGTATTGACCATTGGGGCTTAAGATAGCAGATTGGATGCCGACATCTTGCCACAGATTGCTGCTGAGAAGGCGGTGTAACTTGCCGGTGGCGACTTCTAAGCGATAGGTGCTACCTTGGTTGCCATCGGTGGCGATCGCATCTCCTCGATCGTTAAAGGTAATCGCAGGCTGAATACTTTTTAGATTAAACGTTTGCAGCAGTCGTCCCGTTTCGCTTTCCCAAATTTTCGCTTCGCTTTCGCTAATGCTGGCTAATAACTTACCATCTGGACTATAGGCGATATCGCGAACGGGCAAACGATGCCCCGTTAGGGTTTTTTCGAGTTCTCCAGTTTCCCAATTCCAGAGTTTAATCGTTTGATCGATACTGCTGCTAGCTAGCGATGAAGAGTCAGCGTTTAGGGCGATCGCGCTGACAGCATCTTGGTGACCTCTCAGGACGCGCAACGCTTCCCCAGTTAGGGGATTCCAAACTTTTAGGGTACTATCGCGATGAGCCGTAATCAGTCTAGGACGCAGCGTTGAGGTAAAAACAGCATCGGCGATCTGGCTGCTATCTTGCCCAAAGCGACAAACCAATTGATTCGTGCTTAAGTCCCATAGGCGTACCCCAACCCCCGCCTGGACAAACAAAGTGCGATCGCCATTAAACCGTAGCGCATCCCATCCCGCCGTTGACGGTTCCTCTAGCGGTAGGGGCAAGCGATACAATAGGCGATCGGCGTTAGGTAACTCCCCAGACTCCTCTAACGGACGCATCGCCACGGGGGTGCAACTCGGTTCCGTTGTTACCGTTGCAGCAGGCAGAGATAACTCCCAAATTTGTAGGCTTTCGGCATCGGCTGCAATCAAGGTTTGACCATCGGCACTCGTCGCGATCGCGCCACAGTCGCTTAAAATTGCCCTAGCAGCCGGAAGTTGCTTGGCTTCCCCAGAATTAAAATCCCACAGTTGCAGCGGATTTTGACAAAAGACCACGGTTTCCCGTCCGGGAATAAAACTAACGCGATCGTCGCGAAATTGCTGCCAGCGGCGCATCCGTTCCCCCGCGCGCGGTTGCCAAATACTCATGCTGCCATCCGCACTTCCCACGACTGCATACACCTCACCGTCGGGGGCAAACCCCACCGCATCCAAAATATCCGATAATTCTGTAAATTCTGGATTCTGGGCGATCGCCTCAAACGTTTGCAACTGTCCGGCGTGCAGATCCCAAACGCGCACGCTACCATCTTGCGATCCCGCCGCGATGCGTCTCCCCTCTGGACTAAAGACGACCGAACGGACAAACCCCTCGCTAGTCAGCGTTTGTTGCAATTGACCCGTGCTTAAATTCCACCGCCTCACCGTATTATCGCTGCTGCCACTCACTAAGCTTCTGCCATCAGGACTAATGGCCACAGACTGAACGACATCGGTATGGCCCCTCATTTCCCGGATGCGTTCGCCCGTTTGCACGTCCCATTGTTCAATCTTGCCAGAGGGATAGGCACGAATCAGCGTTCGGCGATCGGAACTAATGGCGATCGCGCTAACGGGTTCGCCGGTATGCGTCAGCGTTCGGACAAGCCTCAGCGGTTGCGAAGCTGTGGAAACAGCCGCCATACTCGGTTGGGGAAGCGTTGGGTTACTTTGGGCAAACCAGCGCTGTTCGGCCAGCATCGCCGCTTGCACAGCACTGCTGAGAAGCACCAGGAGGAAAAGTAATGAGGGGCGTTTCATGGAAATTTTGGCAGTTCAACGTCTCACCATCTTTAACGTTGACTCAAAGCTTGAATCCGAATGTTCCGCAAGCGATTCCCACACAGGATTGCTCAATCCTATTTTTCCATAAAAACTAGGTCTTCTGGCGCGGTTGTGAGACAGACTTTGTTCTGTTCAACCTCCACCACATAATCAAAGCCGGTGAGGTGCCCTTGGGAAAGGATTAAAATGCGATCGCGTCGAGTTTCCAAGTATTGAGAAAAGCCGCCTAGATCGTAGCTTCCCTCATTAATGGCCAAGTAGTCGAGCAATCTCCGAAAGAGTTTTGGCAAAATCACCCATTCTTCAGTCAGGCTTTCTAGATCCGCGACAATAAACCCAGTTTGCGTGCAATCTGCCGACCACAACCCGCACGCCTGCGATCGCGCTTGTTTCGTCGCCTGGGTCATTTCCTGCCGCAGATCGGGAAACAACTTTGAATAGAATGTCGGATAAGCTAAACCCGTTGCCAAAAGATGATAGTTGGCGCTTTGTTGCAGCAATGACGCATCGCAGTAAACTTCGCTGCCATCCGCCGCATCGAAATGACCTTTAAAAACAAACGCGACCCCCCGACCGTAGGCATCGGCATAGCGCGTCAGAATATAGCCGGGGACTTGTTCGGGTTCGGCGATGGCGATCGTGTCATTGCGATCGCGTTCTACCGTCTCAAATCCTAGAAAACTCAACAATTCGCTGCAAGCTGCTTGAGCATATTTCCCAGGCTGCTGTTGTTTGCCAATCGTACCAATTCGCGGTTGATAGTGCGTTTCTAAGGCATCAATGCCATCTAAGCGCAACTGAGCGCCCCCTAAGCGATTGGCACGCACGCGCCCCAATTTTTTCCAAAGCTCCGGATTATCGGGGTAGAAGCGAATAGAATCGCCATCTGGAGAGGTTTTTAAGATGCGATAGCTACCTTGGATTAAATGCATGGGCATAACGATTCTCCCGGTTGCATAGTAGTGGGAATCCATAGCGTTAGGACAGAACCCAAGCTATAGAAACTCCTTTACCAAACCAAGGCTCTATTATCCTGACACTTCGCAAACAGATACCAGATTGCTCTCACCCCTTTTTTAATTTTGTTCCGATTTTGGGGCTTTGGCGGGCAAATAAATCATAAACGTCGAACCCTTACCCGGTTGACTGGCCACCAGAATATCGCCGCCCATCATTTGACAAAACTTTTGGGTAATGGTTAATCCTAAACCCGTTCCCCCATATTTGCGAGTCGTGGAAGCATCCGCTTGGGTAAAGGGTTGGAAAACCCGCGCAATTTGTTCTGAAGTCATGCCAATTCCCGTATCCGTCACCAAAAAGGTGATAAACGGCGACAAACTCGCCGAACTCAGACCATTGCTATTACTGTAATTATTGGCATCGGGCAAAACCTCCTCTCGGCTAACCATGAGGGTAATGGTGCCTTTTTCAGTAAACTTAGCCGCATTGCTCAACAAATTCAAGAGCGCTTGGCGCAGTTTGCTTGGATCGGCTTCCATAAAGCCAATCTCATCGGGACATTGCACCGAGAGGACATTGCTATTTTGGTTAATCATCGGTTGAACCGTATTCACCACTTCGCGAATTAACACCGGAATTTCAAAGGTTTCCAGGTGTAAATCCATCCGGCCGGCTTCAATTTTAGACAGATCGAGGATATCGCTAATTAAGCCGAGGAGTTGTTGTCCGGCGGATTTAATCTTATTTAAGTCGCTTAACAGTTGGACTTGGCCGAGTTCTTCGGCTTCTTCCTGCATCATTTCGCTATAGCCAATAATGGCATTGAGGGGCGTGCGTAACTCATGGCTCATATTGGCCAGAAACATGCTTTTGGCGCGGTTAGCGGCAACGGCTGCTTCCTTATCGCGCTGCAACTCTTCGGTGCGCTTGCGCTCGGTGATATCTGCTAGCATGGCGAGGACGCAGGGAACCCCCTCTAAATCGATCAGTTCGCCAGAAAATAAACAGTCGCGCAGTTCTCCAGATTTAGTTTGAACCTGAATTTCCAGGTTGCTAATTGCCCCTTGGCTGCTGAGAATTTGAGCCAGTTTGGTCGGTTCGGTGAACGGATGCGTCCAAATGAAGAGTTCCGTAGAGGTTTTACCGATCACCTCGCTAGCCGTGTAGCCCAATAAGCGCAGCAAGCTTTCATTGGCATCTAGAAAACGTCCCGCTTCTAGGGTGAGAATACTAATCCCAATCGGGCTAACGTGGAAGGCTTTAGAAAAGCGTTCTTCGCTCGATCTTAGCGCCGCCTCAGCCCGCAGGCGTTCGGTGACATCTTGTACAGTTCCGGTGATGTGGGTTTCCCAAATTTTAGATTGTTCGGACACTAGGCGTTCCTCTCCATCAGGGCGGACGATCCGATAGTCAATTTTATGAGGTTTGCGCTCGTGGATGGTGCGATCGCGCGAAGTCTTCACTAAGTCGAGATCGTCGGGATGTACAAATTGGAGATAACTTTCTAGACTCGGTTCAAAGGCGATGGGGGTACAACCCAGGATGCGATACATTTCATCCGACCAGTACCATTGATGGCGGATCAGATCGTAATCCCAATTTCCCAAATGGGCAATCCGTTGGGCGTTGGCTAGACTTGCTTGGCGATCGCAAGAGTGTTTTTCTGCCATGCGTCGTTCCTGCACGGTGCTAGCCAACACAAGTGCAGTCACAATCATGACACCTAGAAAAATTTGAAGAGATAAGTAAGCCTGAGTCGAAGTCCGTGCAGATTCAAGAAAAGGACTGCTTTCTCTCGCCATTCCCCACAGCGCCAAACCCGATGTGAACAAATTCACCAAAGAGGTTAAACGCGGTCCAAACCGCAAAGCAGCCCACGCAATTAAAGGAAAAGGCAGGTACTCTAAGGGATAGCGAGCCACCGCAGCCCGCGTGCGCGAGCAAAACACCAGCCAACCGATCGCTAAAACCAGAAGAATTAAAACGATCGCTTCCACAATTCGCCAAGGGTTGCGGCTAATGGGCGGCCAGTAGGGGCGGCCGTTGGGATCGCCAATGGTCCAAGTGAGCAAAACCGGAGTCACGATCAAAATCCCAATCGCATCGGCTAGCCACCAAGTCCACCACACTTTGACAATACTCGCGTGAAGATTGGCATCATACAGGTAGCGGTTAAGGGTTCCAATGGTGGCATTGGCTAACGTCGCAAACCCAGCCGCCAGTAAGGTAAAGCCCAAAACATCTTGCAGGCGTTCTAAAGCTGCTCGAAAGCGAACCTTTTGCAGAAATGTGGCCCCTAAAACCGCTTGCAGCGTGACGCCAACCGCTAAACCCAAGGCTTGAAAAAAGCCCATCGGGATCGCGTCGCGCATCGCCCAACTGGGTTCTGTGAAAAACCAAAATGAGCCTAACGCAATACCGGGCCACAGCAGCCGACCTTGGAGGATCAACACCGCTTGCGCCACACCCGCCGCCGGCCACACCGAAGACGCGCCAGACTCAAAAGAGGGCACAAACAGAGTCAGTTGAGCCACGCAGTAGTAAGCCGCCGCCACGATCGCCACTGTAATGAGATACTGACACCGCTTTTTCTGGAGGAAGTTCACAGACAGTTTCCGGGTATGCAAGAAAGAAATACTCACTAGCAATGTTCAAAACCTACTTTCTGTCAAGCGATTATTGAATAACTGAACTGGAGTTAGACTGATATATCCGTTTGCTTCTAGTGGGAGGATAAGGTTGTTTTTGCGTGGAATAAACTAGAGTCGGCGAATCTGCGTTCTTGCGAACCGCACCACCGAAACTCCTTTACTTTGTCTAGTCTTCAATGAGAAGTTGTAGCTACGCCCTGAAAATGCACATTTAGACGATCCACACCGACCAGAAGGAACCAACTATTAGCAAGATAGCTTAATTCTCCAGGCAAACTGGGGAATAATCGCCCGTACTAATGGCGATATCCCTCGCCTAGTTTAGGGTTCCCGAATTAATCCTCCCTCTCAAGGGGAGAGTTGGAAAAATCGGATAAAGTTTATGAATAGTACCCATGAATCCGGAAAGCCAACAGCGAGTCATTCCTCGTTAAGGCGATCGCCCTCGTCCCCCCAGTCTGAACTCGAACAACAGCAAGCGATCCTGGCGGCTTTAGAACTTCAGTGCGCCGAACGAGAGTTAGAACTCATTACTCAAGTGAGTGAGTTACGCCAGTTTGAACAAGATTATTTTCAAACAATCGGTAAGCGCTGTGTAGAACTCGATCGCGCCGAAGCCCAACTCGCCGAATATCTCGCGCATTTACACCCCAAAGATTTGCGGCTGCGACAGCGCGCCCAACAAGCTTGGACAAAAGCCCAAGAGACGGAAGCCGCCAACCGCGAATTGCCTTTAGAGGGGGTGGTTCATTTCCGCCCTTCAGAAGGGCTAAAAAAGCTGTATCGAGAAGTTGCCAAACGCATTCACCCCGATCTGGTGACAGATGAAGCGGAACGCCAGCGCCGTTTAGAATTAATGATTGCTGCTAACCGCGCCTACGAACAAGGCAACCCAGAAGTGCTTGAAGCAATTCTCGCGGGGTGGGAAGATACCCAGGGTTGGCAGCAAAGCGAAACCCCAGATGCTCAACTGTTACGCACGCGCCGTCAAATCGAACAAATTCAGCTACGCTTAGTGGCGATCGCCTCTGAATTGAGCGAACTCCAAAATTCTGCCCTAGCCCAACTCCACGCCCAAGCCCTAGAAGTCCAAGCCCAAGGTCGAGATTTACTCGCCGAGTTAGCCTTTCAGTTAGATGAGGAAATTGCAGCCATAGAACGCCATACGCAAGAGATTAAAACCAAATTAGCCCTCTAAACTCACGACCGGGATCGTG